>JAAENP010000315.1 GCA_024224155.1 bacterium | reverse complement strand
GGACCAACCAGGCAATTGCTTCGGTGTTGGCCGGCACCGGGCGCCAGATCAGCAGGGCGCCGTGGGGCGTGAGAGGGCAGCGCGCGTTGGACCCGGCATCCTAACAAAAGAGAACTGGCTGGACCAACCAGGTAACTGCTTCGGTGTTGGCCGGCACCGGGCGCCGCACCACCGCGCGTCTGTCGGCCTCGACACGACGCCGTGCTTTCGACATCGCGGAGCTCGCTCCCCCGATCGTTACGTTTTTGCTTGTTCCGTCGAGCGGACTTCCACCTCGTCATCAATCGCGTGCTGCCGCCCGCGAGGGCCGCGCCGATGCCAGGGACAACCTCGTGAGTTCGACTGTTTCAACTCTGCGCTCTGCCGTTATGAGACGAGTCGTCGCCCGCGGACAGCTCGGGTGCGTCTGCCCATGGCGACTAGCGCCGTCACAACCTCGGCAGCGGCGGGAGATTCGGTCTCCGGCGGCCATGAGGGAGGCGTGGCACGACCGCCGCCGGTGCGTGCTCACACGCTCGTCTCCCTCAGTAGTGCTGGAAGTCGACCCAGCTGTGTCATGCAAGCGATTTCGAGTGAGCAAAATCGCGAGCTCGGCAATTTGAGCTGACTTC
>JAAENP010000314.1 GCA_024224155.1 bacterium | reverse complement strand
CCCCAGACCGGCATCTCCCGCGACCCGTGGCTCGCGAGCTCCTGGCGGCCGTCGATCGTCTGATAGATCCGCTGGGCGGGGAACTCGCCGTCGTTGCGCGCGGCGAGCCGGGTGAGATCAGCCGGTACGATCTTGAGCAGCTCGGCCATCGGGCCGTTGCCGGTGCCCGAGCTGCCGTGACAGTTCAGGCAGTGGATCCGGTAGCTCAACGCTCCCAACACCTGGCGATCTTCGACCTCCGGCAGCTCGTCCGCGAAGACGTCCGGTCCCAGTCCCAATGCCGAGATCACCAACAATGCGAGTACGGAAGCCTCTATCGTCTTCATCGTCGCTCCTCACCCGAGATCAGCAGCCATGCGGCCGTGGAATCGTATCATCGCCATCGTCGCTCCTACGCTCGTTTGTCGTGCAGCTCCCGGACCAGCTCGGCCACCCGCGGGTGAGTCTGAGCCACGCCCTCGAAAGTCGCTGTGTCGAGCTCGAGCAGCTCACATTCGGTCAGCGCGATGATGGTCCGATTGCGCGGTTTGGCGAATAGAACCGACGGCGTGCCGAAGACCTCGCCTTCGTGCAGGACCGTGACCTGATCGTTGTGGCCGGTCTGATCCCGGTGGTAGACCCTGGCCGAGCCGCTCGACAGCACGAACAGGCTGTCCCCGGGCTCGCCTTCGGTATAGACGATCGAGCCCGGCTTCTTGACCAGCAGACGTAGGCCGCCGATCATCGCCATCAGCTCAGTCTTCGAGAAGTCGTTGAACAGCGGCGACCAGTTGAAGCCGTCGCGCCCCTCCGCCGCCTCCTCGAACCAGAACTCCGAGGGCATGATGACCGAGGTCGCGAGGCTGTCGTCCGCCTCGAGCGGTGGTTCCGCCTTCTTCGGCCGCAGGCGGAGCTTCGGCATCAATCGCCTTGCCCCCCCTCCGGAGGGAGGTGATGGCGGCTTCTCTCCGGGAGCACGGACGTCGACCCGCTGCGCCGGGCGGCCTTCCCTGAGCGGCCGGTCCCTGCCCCGGATCTTGATCAGGGTGTCGAGCATCTCCTCGGCGTCCGACTGCCCGGGATCGATGCGCTGGATCTTCTTGAGCACGGCGATCGCCTTGGTGACGAAACCCTCGGTCGAGAATTCCTGCACCAGGCCCTCGAGCACTTCGATCGCGCGCCGCTTCTGGCCGTCGCGCTCCAGGACGTCGGCGAGCATCTTGCGCAGATGCACGCTCTTGGGATCTTCCCGGAGGTGCTTCTGAATGACCTTGATCGCCTTGGCGTACTGCCCCCGGGCGATCAGTCGGTTGACGTCCTTCTTGCCTTGCAGCCAGCTCAACATTTCTTCTTTATTCTACTCTAGTTTGATGACGCGAATCTTCGCCTGGCCGATGAACGCGGCGAGCCGAGCGAGCTCTTTGAGCGTCGCCATGTCGTCGTTCAAGGCGGTGGTGCCGAAGGCGATGTG
>JAAENP010000313.1 GCA_024224155.1 bacterium | reverse complement strand
TAATGGTGGATGCCTTATACCCGCCGACCGATTAGGATGGCACCTCATTAGGGGCACCTCATTGCCCACGTCATTCCATCAAGAGGCGCCGCGCGGCGCGGACTAGAATGGAAGCGATGAGGACGTCGCGCGTCCTTCGAAGCCACGATCATGACACCGAGAGAGAGAGAGAGAGACCATGAGCCCCAAGACCCCCTTGATACTTCTGATCTGCCTGCTCGCCGCCTCGGCGGCGGGCGCCCAGCAGGTCGAGATCACGCCCTTCGTCGGCTTCCAATTCGGCGGCTGGCTCACCGACGACCACGGCTTCAGCTTCGACGAGCTGGACATCGAAGAGAGCGAGAGCTTCGGCCTGATCGCCGACTTCGCGATCAACCGCCACGCCCAGATCGAGCTCCTCTACAGCCTGCAGGAGACCGAGCTCGAGCTGCTGGGCTTCCGGCGCCTGCGACGGAGCTTCGATCTCGACATCGAATACTTCCACGTCGGCTTCCTGTGGCAGTGGCTGCCGACCGAGGAGATCCGGCCCTTCGTCGTCGGCTCCCTGGGGGCGGTGAACCTGAATCTCGAGGGCGGGGAGGACGAGACGCGGTTCTCGATCAGCTTCGGCGGCGGCGTCAAGCTGTTGTTCAACGACCACACCGGCGTGCGCTTCGAAGGCCGTTTCTACAACTCCTTCATCGAGGACGACGAGGAGGTCTTCTGCAACCCCGACTTCTGCTTCGCCTACGAGGACACGAACCTGCTCTTCCAGTTCGAGCTCAAGGCCGGCTTCATCCTGGCCTTTTGACGGGTTTCAGATGTTGGAAGTCGTCAAGGCGCCGACTTCCTGCTTCTGGATCCTCTCGATCATGGTCTCGGTGAGGGCGACGACGTCGGTCTCGAGCAGGCGGTCCGAGATCACCAGGTACTTCTTGCCGACGTTCTTCCGGGTCAGGTAGTTGCGGCTCCTGGTGCGGCCGAAGTAGGTGGCGGCGACCTGCGATTCGAGATCTCCAAGATCGTTCTGGATGCGCTTCAGCGCTGCCGCCGCTTCGTCCCCGAAGTACTTCCTGGTCAACGCCATGTTGCGCGCCCGCGACCGGTTCCAGGCCACCAGCGCTTCGTTGTAAGCGCTCCAGCTCGCGGTGTCTTCCGGAGTCCAATCGGTCTCGCGGTCCGGGCGCAGCACAAGCGCCCGAATCGCG
>JAAENP010000312.1 GCA_024224155.1 bacterium | reverse complement strand
GGCCAAGGACGCGCTCGCCATCCGTACGCTGAAAGAGATGAAGAGCGCCGAGCTCACCCAGATCGCTGTCGCGCTCAACGTCGACGGCGCGACCTCGCTTCGCAAACAGGCGCTGATCTCCAAGATTCTGCAGGCTCACACCGAGAAGAGCGGCCTGATCTTCGCCGAGGGCGTGCTCGAGTGCCTGCCCGACGGATTCGGATTCTTGCGCGCGCCCGAGTACAACTATCTTCCCGGGCCCGACGATATCTATGTGAGCCCGAGCCAGATTCGCAGGTTCGATCTACGCACGGGCGACACGGTTTCCGGTCAGGTACGCCAGCCCAAGGAAGGCGAGCGCTACTTTGCCCTGATCAAGGTCGAGGCGGTCAACTTCGAGCACCCGGATATCTCGCGCAACAAGATCTTCTTCGACAATCTGACGCCGCTCTACCCGCTGGAGAGGATCGGTCTCGAGCTGGCCGGCGACATGTCGTCCCGAGTTCTGGACCTGGTAACGCCGATGGGCAAGGGGCAGCGAGCCCTGATCGTCGCGGCCCCCAGGACCGGCAAAACGATGCTGCTGCAGTCGATCGCTCACGGTATTGCCAAGAACCACCCGGAGTCGATCCTGATCGTCCTGTTGATCGACGAGCGACCGGAAGAGGTCACCGACATGGAGCGCTCCGTTCAGGGCGAGGTGGTCTCGTCCACCTTCGATGAGCCGGCGACGCGGCACGTGCAGGTATCCGAGATGGTGATCGAAAAAGCCAAGCGGCTGGTCGAGCACCAGAAGGACGTGGTGATTCTGCTTGACTCGATTACCCGCCTGGCACGCGCCTACAACTCGGTGCAGCCGCCTTCGGGCAAGGTGCTCTCGGGCGGTATCGACGCTAACGCTCTGCACCGGCCCAAGCGGTTCTTCGGCGCGGCGCGGAACATCGAAGAGGGCGGATCGCTGACCATCATTGCGACCGCCCTGGTCGACACGGGCAGCCGGATGGACGACGTCATCTTCGAGGAGTTCAAAGGCACCGGCAACTCGGAGATTCACCTCGACAGGAAACTCATCGACAAGCGCGTCTTCCCGGCGGTCGATATCAACAAGTCGGGTACCCGCAAAGAAGAGCTACTCATGGACGAGGACGAGCTCCGACGCGTCTGGGTTCTGCGCAAGGTTCTCAATCCACTCTCGACCGTCGAGGCCATGGAGCTGCTCCGCGACAAGCTCGCCAAGACCAAAGTCAACAAGGACTTCCTCGACGCGATGTCGGGGAAGTAAACCGGGGATAGCGGGGACATTGGCGACACCTTTCCAAGGTGTCCCCTCCCGACTGGTTTTCGAAGCTTGCCTCCCTGTAGCGGTCGAACTCCGCTTGCCCTCGAGCGAAGCGAAGGGTGTCGACCGGCTCTGAGGTTGGCGCGCCGATTGAGTCGCGACGGTGGGTGCCTCCGCGAGCGCAGAGAGGCGAGGGTTAGGGCGGGCAACTGGATACAATCGACTTTGAGATGACCAGACTCCGAGTCGGTATCGTCGACTACCTGAACTCTCGCCCACTGGCCTGGGACTTTCTGTCGGGAGCGCTTTCGGATCGCTACCGGGCCGTCTACCAGCCACCGGCCCGAGTGGCCGACCTGCTGGCGGCGGGCGAGATCGACATCGGGCTGATTCCGTCGATCGAGTATCAGCGGATTCCGGACCTGGCGGTGATCCCCGGCACCTGCGTAGCCTCGGACAGCGCGGTTCGGAGCGTGTTGCTTGTGTCGAACGTGCCCTTCGGCGATGTCCGGCGGCTGGCGCTCGACGAGAATAGCCGCACTTCGGCGACCCTGGTGCGGATTGTGCTCAGGGAGCTGTACGGGGCCGAGCCCGAATCGGCCTCGACCCGACCCGACCTCGAAACCATGCTCGGCGCCAACGACGCGGCGTTGATCATCGGCGATCCAGCCTTGCGCATCTCGATGGAGAAGGGCAGGGTGCTGGATCTCGCGACCGCATGGGAGGAGCTCACGGGATTGCCGTTTGTATTCGCCTTTTGGGCGATCCGCTCCGGTGTCGGGCACCCCGGCCTGGAGACCGATTTTTCGGCCAGCGCCAGCCACGGCCGACAGAACTTGGGCATTCTCGCTCACGAGGCCGGGCGGGAGCTTGGGCTCTCGGAGGACTATCTGCTCGACTATCTGGAGCGGAACCTGAGCTTCGAGCTGGGCGAGTCCGAGGTTCGCGGCCTCGAGGAGTTCTATCGGCGAGCCACTCCGTACCTCGGAGAAGGTCCTCCGAAGCCGCTCAGGTTTCTCGAGGGCCGAACCTCCGACGTCGAAAGGGTGGTGGGATGAGCCGACCCAGTGATGAGATTCGGGAGATCGTCGATCGCGAGACTCGAGCCTGGGATACGCGGGACGTTCAACTTCTGCTCACCTGCTTCCATCACGACATGGTCTGGCCGTGGCCGCCGTCGGCTCAGGCGCACGACCCGATCGAATGGGTCATGGAATGGGGCCGATACGACGTCGATCGTTGGGGTTCCGGCTGGCAGGAGCTCTTCGACTCGCACGATCTGGTCCGAAACGAGCGGCGGACCGAGAAGATCGAGGTCTCCAAGGAGGGCGACGGAGCCTTCGCGGTCGTCGACATCGACACCCTCTGGCGCAACCGCCGAACCGGCGAGGACTTCCACTGGTGCGGCCGGACGTGCAAGATCTACGTCAAGACGGATACGGGCTGGAAGATGACCTCACAGGTCGGTGTTCTGGACTATGGCGGACTTGCCGAGTCTTGATGCCAGCCGTCAAGTAACGAATGAGCCTGCTAAAATTCGATGTGATGAGTCGTACCCGCCAGAGGCGCTATTCCCTTTCGAGCTCGGATGAGCAGATCATCGCCGACGAGGTGGCTGATGCAAGGGCCGCCTCTCCGGCGGAGCGGATGGCGGCGGCGACCGCACTACTGGACGTAACGTACAGCCTGTGGCTGACGCGAGGACTGGCCGATGACAAAGGACTTTGCCGATTTCCTGGCTGCGCTCAACAAAGAAGGCGCGGACTATGTAGTCATCGGCGGGATGGCGGTCCTGTCCCACGTGCCCTATCGAACCACCCGTGACATCGACGTTCTGATCGCCCCAACGCTGGAGAATGCTGCGCGAGCGCGAGCGGCCGTTGCGAGCTGGGGAGGGTTCGAACCGAAGTTCTCCGTGGAGGACTTCATCTCGGGAGATATCTTGTCGTTCGGCGGTCTTCTGCGGGTCGAGATTCACTCGCGCGTGCCGGGCGTCGAGTGGCGCGAGGTGTGGGAAGGGAAGATCGCGGGAGAGCTCGCGGGCACTCCAACTCATTTCGCCGGAGTCGATCAGTTGCTCGCAATGAAACGCGCGACCGGCCGGCCCGAGAAGGACCGGCCGGACATCCGGCGTCTCGAGCGCTTGGCAAGAACAGAGAAAGAGTAGGGTAGGACGACCATGGACTTCGATCCCTCCGGCCGACGGGCCGACGCGATTCTCGACGACGCCGTCGCCGGCCGCCGAATCTCGGCCGCCGACGCCCACCGGCTGCTTTTGGACGGCGATTTGATCGAGCTCGGTCTGGCAGCCGAAGAGGTTCGCAATCGCTTTAACGATCCCGGCGTGGCGACTTACAACATCGACCGCAACATCAACTACACCAACGTTTGCATCTACAAGTGCCGCTTCTGCGCCTTTTACCGGGAGCCCGGAGACGAGGAAGGCTACCTGTTGAATTTCGAGGAGATCGGCAAGAAGGTCGAAGAGACGTTGGCTCTCAACGGCACCGGCATCCTGATGCAGGGCGGGGTCCATCCGGACCTGCCGCTCAGCTACTACGAGGACCTCCTCAAGTACCTGAAGAGCCGCTATCCTGAGGTTCACCTGCACGCCTTCTCGCCTCCCGAGGTGAAGTTCATCGCCAAGCTCGAGCGGATGAGCTTCTACGACGTGATCGCGCGCTTGAAGGCCGCCGGCCTGCAGTCGATCCCGGGTGGTGGGGCGGAGATCCTCGTCGATAGCGTGCGCAAAGAGGTTCTGGCCTACGGCAAGACCTCGGCCGACGAGTGGCTGGACATCATGCGCCAGGCGCACAGGAACGATCTCAGGACTTCGGCGACGATGATGTACGGCATGGGTGAGGAACTCGAAGCGCGAGTCGAGCACATGCAGCGCGTTCGCGACCTGCAGGACGAAACCGGTGGCTTCACGGCGTTCATTTCCTGGACCTTCCAGCACGATCACACCGAGATGGAGGATGTGCCGGAGACGTTCGCTCACGAGTACCTGACGACACTCGCCGTGTCGCGGCTCTTCTTCGACAACGTTCGACACCTGCAGACCAGTTGGGTGACTCAGGGCAAGAAGATCGGCCAGCTGGCGCTCAAGTTCGGAGCCGACGACATGGGCTCGATCATGATCGAGGAGAACGTGGTCTCGGCGGCGGGCACCGCCTACAAGATGACCCAGGACGAGATGGAGCACCTGATCCGCTCCGCGGGCCATGAGCCCAAGCAGCGGACCAATCTCTACGAGCGCCTGGTGACGCGCGAGGACACCGCGCCCCTGGCCGCCAAGTACCGCTCGTCGCTGACGGCGGCCAAGCGCGATCTGGTGTCGTCGCCGCTGCCGGTCATCGGGTAGGGATGACCGGGCGCCGGTTCCGACCTCGCCGTCGCTCGAGCCTTTCGGCTCATGCGATCCGGCGGGCTCTCGGAGAAGTCGTCTCGGGCGATTTGCGCGTCTCCTCGCTACCTTCCGCGAGCAGGAGCCGTGCTGCCGAGTCTGCCGCTGCGGTGCGGGCAAATCGCTGCTCCTCGCCTCCCCCTCCACTTGCCACGCCGGATCCTCGCACCGCCTCAAACGGCTCCGCGCCGGCCAGGCCGGAACCGGCTCTTTGTATCGGTACGCGCTGAGGGCAAGCCGATTCGGCAGGCAGCCGGCCAGGGGGCTCGCCGCAAGCGCACGCGCGATCGACTCGGAGGGCACCATTGGTTTGCGCGTAGCGGCGCGCAGCCGAGGGCCTGACGCCAGCAGGCCGAGAAGCCCGAGGCGTCCCCTGGCTGGCTGACCTGCCAATCGGCGCCGAGGCGCAGGCTCGGTCGGCACGGAGGTCGACCGCTACAATTGGCCCCGTGCTCCGGTTCTTGGTGAATCCGACCTCCGGCGGAGGCCGGGCGAAGAGACATCTGGGCGCGCTGCGGCGCAAGGCCGCCGAGCTGGGGGCTGATCTACACGTGACTTGCAGCGGCCCGGACTTGACCGCCCAAGCGCGTCGCGCCGCGACCGACGGCGTCGAGAGGCTGATCGTGGCCGGTGGCGACGGCTCGATGCACCTGGCGGTGCAAGGACTTGCCGGAACCAACTGCGCTCTCGCCGTCATCCCCTGCGGCCGGGGCGACGATCTCGCCTGCTCCCTCGGAGTGCCGTACCGGTTCGTCGAGGCCCTCGATCTCGCGCTTCACGGCGAGCCGCGGCCGATCGACCTGGGGCGGGTCGGTGAGCTCAGGTTCGTTCTCTACGGCGGCGCCGGTTTCGACAGCGCCTGCTCGGTGACCGCCGACGGCCAGCCGCGGTGGTGGCCGCACAAGCTCACCTATGTCGTCGCGGTCTTGCGAACCGTGGTCGGTTACCGGCCGCCGAGAGCCCGCGTCGAGTGGCAGGGTGGCGAGTACCACGACGAGATCATGTTCGCGACTGCCTGCAACGCGCCCCGTTTCGGCGGCGGGATGTATATCGCGCCGGATGCGGAGATGGACGACGGCCAGTTCGACCTGGTGATTGTCCGCTCGATGTCCAAGCTCAGGCTTCTGCTCCAGGTGTTCCCTCGAGTCTTCAAGGGAGCTCACGTCGGTCACCCGGCGGTCGAGATTCGCCGCACGCCGTGGGCGCGAATCTCGTTTGACCGGGAAATGTGGCTCGCTTGTGACGGCGAGCTTGTCGATCGAGTTCATCGAGAGCCGCTCGAGCTTTCCATCGAGCGCGGAGCTTTGAAGGTGATCGGCATAAGATCCCCCGATGCGGTTACCTGAGCGCGCGGTGCGCGATCGAGCCATCGCTCTGGTATTGGCGCTAATCACGCTCGCGGGCCTGCTGGGCCTAGCGTCGGTCCGAGACTCGTTCAGCAGGCTGTCCGGCGATGAGCCGACCTATCTGCACATGGCCGAGAGTCTGGCTCTCGACGGTGATCTCGAGTTTGGCGATGCCGATGAAGCTCGTCTCGAGGAAGAGGGACGCGGCTCAGCCGGATCCGCGGTGATTCTGCAGACTACCCAAGGGCGGCTGACGTACTCGAAGCCGGTCGTGCAGCCCGTGCTGGCTGCGCCCTTCTATCGAGTGGCCGGCAAGTCCGGGGTCGTATTCCTGAACCTGCTGGCGTTCGCTGCGGCTGCGTTCGCGGCCGGCGGGCTGTTGCGGGCTATTGATCCCGAGCGCTGGTTGCTGACCCTGACTACGTTTCTCTGTGCCGGTGCCGTCATCCCATACACGGTTTGGCTGACTAGCGACTTGCTTCAGTTCGCGGTCGTGTTGGCGGGGCTTTCGCTGTGTGTGGCTCGACTCCGCACGCATGGGCGATCGAAGGGCTCGGATACCGGCTGGCTCATCCTGGGTGGCGGTCTCCTTGGACTGGCGGTGGCGATGAGGATCACGAACGCTCCGCTCGCTGTCGCCGCGGTTGCGGCCGCGGCTTCATTCAAGCTGTACAAGCAGGCGGGCCAGATTCTCGTCGCCGCGGCCCTGGTGTTGGCCCTGGGTCTCGGCTTGAACTGGGCCCTCGGCGGCGCGGTGTCGCCGTATCTTTCGGAGCGGACGAGCTTCAGTGTGGAGGCCGACGAGGACAGCGAGGCCCTGGCCGGCGGCGGCTTCGGGGCGGCACTCGCGACGGTGAGGCTGCGAGCCGTCCGGCCCCAGGTCAGCGCCTATTCGGCCCTCTATTTTTTTTCGGGGCGGCACACAGGACTGCTGCTGTACTTCCCGACGGCCCTTGTTCTACTCGTTCTGTGCGGGCGTCGCTTTGACCGTGTCACGGTCTGTTTGGGCCTGGGCATCGTCGCGGTCGTGGGTGCCTACCTGGTCTTTCTGCCCCACAACTACTTCGGTGGCGGTTCCTGTATCGGGAACCGGTACTTTCTTCCTGTCTACGGGGCTCTGTTACCGGCGCTGGCCGCTCTCCCGCGCCGGCGGTGGCTGCTGGCGCCATGGCTGGTTTCGCTTCTGGTCGCAGGTTCCGCCCTGCTCTCGGCCTTGCAGGTTCCCGAGGCGGTGCAGTCGAGTCAGGGGCATGCCTATGCCGGCGTCTTTCGCTGGTTTCCTTACGAGTCGACCTCGGACAATCTCGAGGGTCATCTCGAGCGGTACTGGCGGCGCCCGGGCGTGGCTCCGGGAGACGAGGACTACCGGCTGTCGTGGGACTTCGTGCGTTTCGTCGATCCCTTCGCTCGGGTGCGCTCGAATAGCTTCGTGCTCGAAACCGGCGCGAAGCCCGCGGAGCTCGAAGTCGCGCGGCGCCGCTCCGGGGGCGTGATGAGGTTCCTGGTTCGCTCGCGGGCTCGCGACCTGGAACTGCGTTTCGAGGACTGGGGGAAAGAGCTGGCCTTCCCCATTCGACAGCCGAAGACCGGAGCCACGGTGATCGAGATCGAGCCGTCGCGATCGTGGCGCAAGCATCAGTTCTGGTTTTTCTGGGAGCTCGAATCGGATTTCGTCGTGCAGAGCTTTCGGCTGTCGATCGCTACGCCGGATGGGTCGCCGGCGAGCGCGGAGCTCCACTACCTGGCCGATGGCGAGATTCCGGAGGACATGTTCGCTTCTGAGGTCGTCTCGGTTGCACTGCCGAGCGAAGCCGCTGCGGGATCGGTTTCGAAGGTCAGCCTGGAGGCCAGGAACGCGAGCGCGACGACCTGGACCAGCGACGGCGTGGTACCGGTGGTTCTGGGCTACCGGCTCAGCCGTTTGACCGATGGCAGGCCGATAGCGTTTGACGGTCCCCGCGCCCCCCTGACCGGCTCGATTCGGCCGGGAGATTCGCTCTCGGCCGAGCTCGAGATCGAGTGGCCGGCCGAGCCGGGGCGCTATCTCCTGACCGTCGACCTCGTAGCCGAGGGCGTGGCCTGGTTCTCCGCGCGAACCGGAGCTCCGCTGGCGACTGCGGAGGTCGAGGTAAGACGGTCGAGACGGAGGTCACCCGCCGCCTGCCCTGAGCGAAGCCGGGGGCCGTCGCCCGTTATCCCTAGACCTTGAACTGGACGCCCTGCGCCAGCGGCAGCTCTTCGCCATAGTTCAGCGTACAGGTCTGGCGGCGCATGTAGGCCTTCCAGGAGTCGGAGCCGGCTTCCCGGCCGCCGCCGGTGTCTTTCTCGCCGCCGAAGGCGCCGCCGATCTCGGCGCCCGAGGTGCCGATATTGACGTTGGCTATGCCGCAATCGGAGCCGGCCGCTGAGAGGAAACGCTCGGCGGAGCGCATGTTGAGCGTGAAGATGGCGGAGGAGAGTCCCTGCGGCACCGCGTTGTGCCTGTCTATGGCCTCGTCGAGCTCGTCGAACTCGAACAGATAGAGAATCGGCGCGAAGGTCTCGTCGCAGGTGATCGGCATGTCGGTGCTCGCCTCTACCAGCGTCGGTTCGACGAAGAAACCTTCGCGGCCCTCGACCGCGTTGCCCCCGCAGACGATCCGGCCGCCCTGGTCGCGGACCGTCTGCAAGGCGGCCATCATGTCGTCGACCGCGCGCTGGTCCACCAGCGGACCCATGAGGATCGCGGGATCCATCGGGTCACCGATCGAGACCGATGAATACGCCGCCGTCAGCTGCTGCTTCATCTCGGCGGCGATGTTCTTCTGCAGGAACAAGCGGCGGGTCGAGGTACAGCGCTGCCCGGCGGTTCCGACGGCGCCGAAGAGAACGGCGCGCAGGGCCAGGTCGAGGTCGGCGTCGTCCATCACGACGATGGCGTTGTTGCCGCCGAGCTCGAGCAGGCTGCGGCCGAGACGCTGGGCCACCGTTTGGCCGATTGCCCGGCCCATGCCGGTCGAGCCGGTTGCCGAGATCAAAGGGATGCGTGGGTCCTTGGTCATCGGCTCGCCGACTTGATGGCGATCTCCGATCAAGAGGTTGAATACCGGCGGCGCGCCGTTCTCCGCCAGCACCCGGCCGGCGATGTGAGTCACCGCAACCGCGGTCAGAGGGGTTTTTGCGGATGGCTTCCAGATGCTGGAATCGCCGCACACGGCCGCGATGAATGCGTTCCAGGACCACACCGCGACCGGGAAGTTGAAGGCGGTGATGATGCCGACCGGGCCGAGCGGATGCCACTGTTCGTACATTCGATGCTCGGCGCGTTCCGAGTGCATGGAGAGACCGTAGAGCTGTCGCGACAGCCCGACCGAGAAATCGGCCATGTCGATCATCTCCTGAACTTCGCCCAGGCCCTCGGAGAGGATCTTGCCCATCTCCAGCGTCACCAATCGTCCTAGCTCATCCTTGTGCTTGCGCAGCTCGTCGGCGACGAGCCGGACAATTTCGCCGCGCCTGGGCGCTGGCCAGGCACGCCACTCGTGAAAAGCCTCGACGGAGGTCGAGACGACTCGCTCGTAGTCCTCGGCGGTGGCCGTTCTGACCCGCGCGATCTCGTCACCCGTGGTCGGGTCGACGGAGATCACCTCGGGCCCTGAGGTGCCGAGCCACTCGCCACAGAATGCGCCGTTGTTGAAGGGCTCGATGCCCAGCGCCGACAGCAGTGCCGCGTGAGAAGTCATGGTTTCGACAGTCATCGAGTTCTCCTTCTGCCGGTCAGACGATCCGGCCGAGTGACCGCTCGAGCCGGTTCAGGCCGTCGTCGGCCTCGGCGATCGCGAGATTGAGGGGCGGCCGGAAGCGAATGGCCTTGGAACCGCAGCGCAAACCGAGAAAGTCGTTGGTGAGCATCTCGTTGAGGAGCTCTTCGCGTTTCTCATGAGTCGGTAGATCGAATGCCGCGAAGCCGCCACGACCGCGCACGTTGGATACCACGTCGGGCCGATCGGCGGCCAGCCTGGACAGACCTTCGAGAAGATGATCACCGACGGTCACGATGCTCGCCAGCAGGTTTTCGTTCTCGATGACCTCGATGTAGCGCTGGCACCTGACCATGTCGACCAGATTGCCGCCCCAGGTCGAGTTGATCCGACTCGACACCTGGAAGACCGAATGAACCTCGTCGACACGGGCGCTGGCGCAGATACCGCAGACCTGAGTCTTCTTGCCGAACGCGAACACGTCGGGCTCGACGCCGAAGTGCTCGAAGCACCACCAACGGCCGGTGGTTCCGAGGCCGGTCTGGACCTCGTCGAAGATCAAGAGGAACTCGGCCTCGTCGGCGAGGTCGCGGAGCGCCTGGAAATACTCGCGCCGAAAGTGGTTGTCTCCGCCTTCGCCCTGAATCGGCTCGAGGATCAGACCCGCAATGTCGTCTGGATAGTCGATTAGCGCTTTCTTGATCTGCTCGATGGATTCACGCTCGGCGGCGGCGACTTCTTCGGTGACGATCTCGGTCACCGGGAAGCGCAACTTCGGATTGGTGATGCGGGGCCAATCGAACTGGGGGAAGTACTCGGTCTTGCGCGGGTCGGTGTTGGTCATCGACATGGTGTAACCGCTGCGGCCGTGGAAGGCCTCGCGCAGATGGATGATTTTGTGTCCCTTCGCGCCCCGGCCCGCGGCCATGTTCTTGCGGACCTTCCAGTCGAACGCGGTCTTTAACGCATTCTCGACCGCAAGGGCTCCACCCGAAATGAAGAACATGCGCTCCGCCAGGGACTCGGGCACCGTTCGGGCAAGGGCATCGACGAAGTCGGCCATGTGCTCGGTGTAGAGATCCGAGCTGGACGGCTTGTTGATTGCGGAAGGCAAGATCCGAGCGCGGAACTCGGGCGTCATCATCGCCGGGTGGTTGTAGCCCAGCGGGCTGGTCGCATAGGACATGAACAGGTCGAGAATCTCCCGGCCGGTGCTCTGGTCTACGAGGTAGGGCCCATGGCTGCGCTCGAGATCCACCAGGAAGGGCAAGCCATCGGCCAGGATGTGCTTGGCCAGGCGCTCGTGGACTTCGGTGGCCGGTTTGGGAAGTTCGGTTTCGGGGCGAGTCTGGGTGTCGACGAGCGTCATGCATTCTCCATCGCCAAAAGGCTTCCAGTGACCTCTATCCTCTTTGCTGTCAGGGGGTTGCCAAGCACGCCAAACTTGGCATGTCGGAGCTGATCGACCCCGCCGGATGCTAGCATCGGCCTCGGAGGCCGGTCAATCCGCGACGTTGAAGCGGCGCACCGGCTCGCCCGCGGTCGCGGTGCGATTGCGGCCGGTTTCCTTGGCCACGTACATGGCGGAGTCCGCCAGGCGAAGGAGAGTCGATTTGCTGCGCTCGACCGACTCGGTGTCCTGCAGGTGGCGATGAAGGGTGGCCACTCCGACCGAGCAGGTGAGCCCGGTCAAATGGATCGGATCGGGCTGAATCTCTCCGGGTTTGTCGCAGAAGGTTGTGGTCACGATCTCATGGCGAAGTTGCTCGGCCACCTTGATCGCCTCCAGAAGATCGAGCCCCGGAAGCGCGACCACGAATTCGTCGCCGCCGTAGCGAGCTGCGATCGAGTCGTCGAGCGCCGTTGTCCTCTTGATCAGGATGCCCACTTCCCTCAGGACCTGGCTGCCGGCCAAGTGGCCGTGGGAGTCGTTGACTCGCTTGAAGAAGTCCAGGTCCATGAACAAGAGGGCCAGATCCGAGTCCTCGCGTCGGCACTTGGCGATCGACTTTGACAGCGCGATATGGAGGTAGCGGTCGTTAAAGAGACCGGTCAGGTTGTCTCGCTTGGCGATCTCCTGGGCCTGGCGCCCGTCGAGAACATTCTGGATAGAGATCGAGATGTACTCGGCGAAAATCTCGAGGAGATGAACGTCGCGCTGACTGTACTGACCGGTTCTCGATCGATTGACCAGCTCGAGCACGCCGCAGACTTCTTTCTCGATCCGAACCGGAATCGCTACCAGCGACTCCGCGGAGTAGTCGTCGGTCTGGTCGAACATCGAGTGGTGGAGCTTGTCTCGGCCCACATCCTGGGCGACGTACGACTCCCCGGTCATGTAGACGTGACCGGCGATTCCGGTCTGCGCCGGTATCCGTCGCTTGAGCAGCTCGGGAGCCCTGTCGCCGAATGCGGCGATGAAGGTCAGTGAGTTGTTCTCCCGGTTCCTTTTCTTCTCCATGGGGTTGTCGAGGAGAAGTGAGCCGGCGTGTGAGGGCACGAACTCGTTGGCCTTGCGGAGCACCTCGGCAAGGTTCTCGGCCAGGCTCATGTCGAGCGCAAACGAGGGCATCGCGCGCCTGCGTTCGAGAAAGACCTCGAGATCCTGGGGTTCTAGGCAGTGGTACTCAGTCATGATCCAAGCCGATCTTGGGGAGTGCCCTTGCGAATGTAGCAGAAGGTCCGGCTTCGTAACAGTTGATTAGGCCACAGGTCAAAGACCGGCGCCCACCCCGGTCCGTTGCCGCTTAACGCAGGCCGCGGGCCAGCTTAAGTGAGCGTGCGACCAGCTCGGCAATAAGGGACTCAGAGGCCGATAGCTCGGGCGCGTAGCGCAGGTATTCGAGGTCTTCAACGAGCCGGCCCAGCTCGGTGAGGCCCGCGGCTTTCAGGCCACCGTCCCGCAGCCGTTGGGTCCACTGCATCGCGGCGGTACCTGGTGGCAGATCGAATCGCTCTTCGAGGTAGTCGCGCCAGGCGTTCTCGAGCGCGTCCGCCGCTCTGCGACCATGCTGAATGGTGCTGGCATCCCGCAGGCGCCCGCACAGGCGTTTGGAGCTTTGACCCCGGTTGCGAAGGCGCCGAGCAATGGGGACGAGCAACATGGCCGTAACCAGTGCCGCCGATCCGAGCAGGAAGCGCGGTTTTCGGTACCACCGGTGCAGCGCACCGCCGGATTCACTATCGCGCTCGCCCGCGGTGGTGGTGCTCGGGCCCAGGGTGGGCGCCTCCGAGTGGCCAACGCTCGGGACCGCGTCGAGAGGCGCGAGCGCGGTGAAAACCGCCGGTGCAGCTTGGGCGGCTCGGAACGCCTCGTCGTAGGGATCGAAATAGTCCACCGAGAGGGGAGGTATTTCCCAGCGGCCGGCTCGGTCTGGAACCAGCACGTAGCGCCAGCTCTTCTCGCCGCGAACCTGCGTCCCCGCGACTCGGTTGCGACTCGATTGCTCAGGGGGGAATACGCGCATGCCCTCCAGTACCGGCAGCTCGGGCTCGAGAACGCCCTGAATGTTGCCCCGGCCTTCCAGCTTGACGGTCAGCGTCGCGGCCTCGCCCACCCTGACCTCACGCGGCTCGACCTCGGTCGAGAGCTGAAGCTGGCCGACCGCGCCTCGAAAACCAGCCGGAGCCTCAGGTAGGGCTTTGACGTCGAGAGTGACCGCGTTGCTGGTGCGGTAGATCTCACGCCGTCGATCGATGACCGACCCGAGCCAGCTGTATTTCGGCATGCTGGCTACCAATCTCGCCCGCACTGCCTCGAGCTCGACGCGGCCGGGATGCATCGGGAACACCGCCTTGCGCAGAAGCACGACCCGGCCGTAGCGTTCTCCCTGGATGTCGACCATCTCGGGCTGAAGCTTGTCGGGCTGCGGCACGTCCTCTACCCAGAAGCCCGCGAAGTCGGGCACGCTTTCGGGGTTGATCGCACCGACATCGGCCTGGGTGAAGAGATAGAGCGTGTAGAGAACCTGCTGACCGACGAAAGGCTCTTGAGGAGTCGCCTCGGCTCGCAGAAAGAGCTTGGGCTCGGCTTCGCGCCTCGGGGCTCGACGTCGAGGAGGAAAAGGGAAATCTTCGAAGGGGTCCGCGAAGCGACGTCGCCCGAATGCGTCCGGAATCTCGATCGGCTCTTCCTGGACCTGAATGGTTTGGTCGGGCAGTTCGAACACCGAGTCGTTGATCTTCAGCACGATCTGGCTGACCCTGGCGCCGCCGACCTTCTTGGCGCGCAGGCGCCAGATCAGGCTCTCGGACCTCGAAGCCCGCCCGTTGACGAACTGCCAGCTTTGCGCCTGCGTCGGGCCCGACACGATCTCCAGGTTCTCGAGTGAGAACTGAGGATCGAGGTCGAGATCCGCCAGGCCCGAGCTGAGCGCCTCGAGCGTTAACGTGACGACCTGGCCGACGCCTATGAGCTCCGGCTCGAGCCGGGCGGTGGCCGAAGCCGCCTCCTGCGCCTGCGCTCCTCTGGGCGTTTGCAGCCCGACCGTGAAGGCCGCAAACGCCACAAGGGCGGCGGCGCGAGCGCGAGCGAGAGGGGTCACCAGTCCTTCCCCTTATGCGGGCGCTTCTTCATCTCTTGCTCGGCCTGCTTGCGGCGTTGCTCACGCTCGAGATTCTCGACGGCTTCGAGGATCGCGGCGGCTTGCTCGGCACTCATGTCGGGCTGCTCTTCGAACTGCGGCAATTGCTTTTCTTGCTCGCCCTCGCCGTTCTGCTCCTGCTTTTCCTGCTCGTCTTGGTTCGAGCCCTGCGGCTGCTCCTGCTGTTCGTCAGACGATGGCTGGTTCTCCTGGCCCTGGTCGTCCTGGTCGGCGTCCTTGTCGTCCTGATTCTCTTGCTGCTGTTCCTGTTGCTGCTGTTGCTGCTGAAGCGCGAGCTCGAGGTTGAACTTTGCCTCCAGGTGATTCGGCGTCAGCCGTAGTGTCTGCTCGTAGGCCTCGATTGCTCCGGCGGGGTCGCCGGAGTTGAGACGAGCGTTGCCGAGGTTGTAGCTCGCCGCCGGGCGAAGCTCCTCGGGAGCGGTTTCCGCGGCGAGCTCGAGGTGCTGGGTCGCGGCCTCGGTTCCCGCGACCAGGTGCGCGGAGCCTGCGTTGTAGCGCAGGAGCGGATTGGCGGGATCGAGGCGCGCTGCCGTCTCAAAAGCTTCGAGGGCAGCCTGCTTGTTCTCGGTCTCGAGGACCTCGATGCCCGCCTGGGTCCGCTCCCGGGCGTTCCAGCGCAGGCGGTCGAGGCTGAGGTCGGTGAACGACCAGCCGGCGGCCAGAGTCAGCACCGCTGCGAGCGAGCGGATCACCCGAGCTCCTCCCTGCCGGAACGTCTCGGCTGCAAGGGGGAGACGAAGAGATGGAGCACGAGCGCGAGGGCGGCCAGAGTCAAGGGCCACTGGAAGCGCTCGGCCAGGACCTCGAGGGACTCGCTCTCGAAGGAGCGTTGTTCCATTGCCGAGATCGCCTGGGTAATCCGTGCCGGGTCGGTTCCCGGTTTCGATACGGCGATGTAGATGCCGCCGGTCTCGGCGGCCAGCCGTTCGAGGACGGCTTCATTGACCTTCGTAACTACGACCCGCCCCTCCGCGTCTTGTTTGAAACGGTTGTCCTCGTCCAACAGGGGAATCGGGCTGCCGCGCGTGGTTCCAACGCCGAGTGCGTGCACGACGACGCCGGCGTCCTTGAGCGCCTGGAGCGACTGCTCCCAGCCGCTGCCGTGGTCCTCACCATCGGAGATCAAGACCAGAGTGCGGTGTTTCTCGCCGTCGGGCGGGTAGAGTTTCAGCGATTCCTGGAGCGCGGGACCCAGCTGGGTGCCCGGCCGGGGCAGGCTGCCGGGACCGATCGTGTCGAGTAGAAGGTCGAGCACCGCGCTGTCTACCGTCAGCGGCGCCAGCACGAGTCCTTCGCCCTCCGCCTGAACCAGGGCGACGCGGTGACCCGGGAGCGCGCCGGCGAGACGCCGCACCAGGGTCTTGGAGATGTCGAGCCGCGACGGCGCTACGTCCTGAGCGGCCATGGACATGGACGAATCCAGGACGAAGACCACGTCGACACCCTGGCGCTCCACGGTCTGTTCGCTTGTTCCCCAGCGTGGGCGCGCGAGGGTCAGAGCAACGCCGAGAATTGCGAGCGTCAGGCAGATGACGGAAGTGCGCAGGTGTCGTTTACGAAAATCGATCCCCAAGCGCTCCCAGACACCGATCTTGGCCCAGGCGTTCAGATTCCGCAGGTACCCCTGCCAGAAGAGAGCCGCCAGCAGAAGCGCGATCGGCGCCAGTAGCGTCAGCCAAAGAGCGTTGGGCTGGGCGAACGTCATGGTTCGAGCGACACCTTGGTAAGGCGAATCACGAGTGGCAGGCAGAGCAGCGCCAGGGCGGACTGCGCCCAGGGTACGAAGGCTTCCTCGAAGCGGGTGTACTGCTTGATCTGAAGCGGAGTTGTTTCGAGGCGGTCGATCTCCTCGAAGATCTCTCGAAGGCCCTCTGGGTCGGTGGCTTTGAAGAACTGCCCTGACGTTGTTTCGGCGATTTTCTGCAGCAGCTCCTCGTCGACTTCGACGTCCATGAGCGCCCGGCGGATCTCTTGGCGGCCGGTGAGGGGGTTTTGATACTGCATGGGTACCGGTACCCGGCCGTCGGTTCCGACACCGATCGTGTAAACGCGGATCCCGAGTCCCTTGCAGATGCTGGCCGCCGACATCGGGTCGATCGCCCCGGCGTTGTTGACGCCGTCGGTGACCAGAACCACGACCCGCGACTCGGCCTGACTGTCCTTGAGGCGCGAGGCCGCGTTAGCGAGCGCCACGCCGATGGCGGTGCCGTCCGGCAGGGTGTTGAGCTCGACCGACTCAATGAGGAAGCGGAGCATTTCGCGGTCTCCGGTCAGTGGCGCACGGGTCAGGGCGGTACCGGAGAAGACCACGAGACCCAGGCGGTCGGCCGGTCGACCTTGAATGAAATCGTTGACCACGGATTTGGCGACCGTCAGTCGATTCTTGGGCTGGAAGTCCTCGGCTCCCATGCTGCCGGAGATGTCGAGCACGATCTCGATGTCGATGCCCTCGGTCAGGCTCTCTTCCCAGGCGTAGCCGAGCTGCGGTCGGGCCAGCGCGATGAAAACGAGTCCCAGGGCCAGCAGCCGAAGGTAGAAGGGGATGTGCAGCCTCCAGGCACCCGAGGGCTCGCCGGGCAACCGGCTGAAGGAGAGCGCGCCGACGCCGGCGCCCCGATGTCGCCAAACCGCCAGCGCCGGCAGCAGCAGGAGACCCAGAAGCCAGGCGGGTTGGGCGAGGTGGCCGAAAGTGGTCAAGCCGCCACCTCGCCTTCCTCGGCCTCGGCCATTGCCTGGCGTTGAAGGAAGCCGCGGACCTCGGTCGCGGCGATACGGGCCTGCTCGAGGCACTCCGAGTCCCTGCCCGGAGCGGGAGTTCTCTTGGCGAACTTGACGGTGTCGGCCTCGACCAGCAGCCGAACGACATCGCCGCTGACGCTCGCCGGCAACCCAAACCGGAGCAGCCGGCGTCTCAGCTCGGTCGTCGTGCTCTCCGCTGCCGGAAAGGCGAGGCAGCTGCCGAGGTATCGCCTCAGCTCCAGGCTCAGGCCGGTGAACACCGTCTCAGGATCCGCCGCGGTGGCGAGTCTGGCCAGCGCCAGCTCGAACGCTTGCCATGGGTCGATGGTCTGTCCGGCGTAGGTGGGCTCGGCGCTACGGCGAGTCAGAATCAGCGCCAGCAGACCGGCCGCGAAGAGGGCCAGGAGGCCTGCGGTCCACCAGAAGCGGTCGCCAATCGGCAGTGGTCGGGGCGGCGCTGGCGGCTTGGGCTCGAGCTGTTCCTCGCCCGGTGGCAGTACGGAACCCACTTCGAAGGTCGTGGGCTCGCTTGCGACTTCGAGCACCGTTTCGTCGCTATTCAGAGTGACGACTGCCGGCGGCAGCGTGACGCTCCCGGGTCGGAAGGCGGTCAGGAGCAGAGTCTGTGAGTAACGCGTGCGGCTGTCGGGGCTACCGGAGCCATCGGAGCCAGGGGAGCTTGCGCCGACTTCGCTGCGGGTGACCTCGCCGATGTTGCGGATCTCGGCGCTGCCCCAGTGGCGCGGCCAATTCGGGAAGGAGGGTTCGGGGGCGGCGACGTCGAGCTCGATCGCGAGGGTAGCCGTGACGAGGTCGCCGACAAGGACTTCACTGGGAGATAGCTCGACGCCGAGGGCCGTCGTCTGCGCGCTCGTGGGCGAGCCGAGGCAGCTCAGCGCGGCGGCCGCGAACAGGATCAGAACGGTGCCTTTGTGATTCATCTCGAAAGCCGCCGCCGTCGTTCTTCGAAGAAGGAGACCAGCTCAGGCAGATAGGGCCGGTCGGTGGAAATGTGTATCAGGTCCGCGCCGACCTGGCGGGTCAGCCGATGCAGTCTTTCGCGCTCACCTCCGCGGTGTCGCAGAAACTCGCCCTCGAGCTTGCTGCCGTTGATCAACCCGATCCGGCCTGTCTCGGCGTCGCGCAGGGGAACCGCCGCCACCGGTGGCAGCGTCAGATCCCGAGGATCGGTGATCTCGATCACGATCAGATCGTGACGGCCACTGGCCCGCTTGATGGCGTTGGCGAACGGAGTCTCCTGAAAGTCGGAGATCAGGAACAGAACCGACCGCTGTTTGAGATTGCGCATGACCTGTGCCACGGCTCGGTCGAGATCGGTCAGGCCGCCGCCGGTACGGACCAGGACCTCGCGGACCATGCGCAGCACGTGGCTCCGGCGGCGCCGCGGCTCGAGGAACAGCTCGAGCCGCTCAGAGACCAGCGCGGCGCCGACGCGATCCTGGTTGCGTAGCGCGGCGAAACTCAGCAGGGCGCTGATCTCTGCGGCCAGCTCGCGCTTGAGCGTCGAGCGCGAACCGAAATTAAGGCTACCCGAGACGTCGACGATGATGAAGACCGTGAGGTCCCGTTCCTCGACGAACTGTTTGACGAACGGGGCGCCCATCCGCGCGGTGACGTTCCAGTCGATGGCGCGGATATCGTCGCCGGGTTGGTACGGTCTGACTTCGGAGAACTCGACCCCGCGGCCCTTGAACACCGAGTGGTAGCCGCCGGCTATGCCCTCGTCTACCAGCTTCTTGGTCGAGATCTCGATCCGGCGCACCTTGCGCATCAGGTCGGCGGGCAACGCCGGCCGCGACTCCGCGAAAGGAGCGGTCGACTTCTTCTTGCGCGCGAATCCGAGCACGGTCCTTGAGTGCGGCCTCGGTCTTCTACGGGACTTCGATGCGTTCCAGCAAACGAGTCACGAGGGTGTCGGTAGTGATCTCCTCGGCTTCGGCCTCGTACGTCGCCACGATGCGATGGCGCAGCACGTCGGCGGCGATCTCCTTGACGTCTTCCGGAATGACGAAGCCGCGACCTCTGACCAGGGCCAAGGCCTTGGCGGCGCGCGCCAGGAAGAGCGTCGCCCGCGGCGAGGCGCCGAAAGAAATGAGGCTTTTCAGGTCGGGCAGGCCGGCGCCTTCGGGATCACGGGTCGCGAGCACCAGATCCAGGATGTAGTTCTTGATCTTGTGATCGAGATAGACCGAGTCGCAGGTCGTTCTGAGAGCAATCAGCCGTTCGCCGTCCAAGATGGCACGGACGTCTTTGGGCACTTCCACCATCATCCGCTCCAGGATTTCGAGCTCGTCATTGCGGAGGGGATAATCGAGACGCAGCTTCAACATGAATCGATCGATCTGCGCTTCGGCCAGGGGATAGGTGCCCTCCTGCTCGATTGGGTTCTGGGTCGCGAGAACCATGAACGGTTCTTCGAGGGGATAGGTGGTCTCGCCCAAGGTTACCTGTCGCTCCTCCATGCTCTCGAGAAGCGCGGACTGAACCTTGGCGGGCGCGCGATTTATCTCGTCTGCGAGCAGCAGGTTGGTGAACAGCGGTCCCTTGCGCGGCAGGAACTCGCCGTGGCGCTGATCGTAGATGAGAGTGCCGAGAAGGTCGGCGGGCAACAGGTCGGGCGTGAACTGGATCCGCCTGAAATCGATGTCCAGCGTCTGGGCCAGGGTCTTGACCGCGAGGGTCTTGGCGAGACCCGGGACGCCTTCGATCAGGAGATGCCCCCTGGCGAGCAGACCCACCAGAAGGCGGTCGAGCAGGTAGTCCTGACCGACAATGACCTTCCGGATCTCGTTTTCGACTTCCTTGAGAGTGAGCGTCTCCCTCTCGACCTGTTCACTCAGAGTTGACATATCCGGTTGCATTGGCTTGTTTCTCCTCGAAGAGGCTCGCTGAAAGTGCAAGCGAAGTGCCAGAAAACAGCGTCGTTTTTCGTTTTGGAGCGGCCGAAGGTCGGGGTGCTGGAGCGGTTGTCGGGAGGCGGGGCGCCGAAGTGGCGCCATTCTGACATCTTTCTCCTTGGTTTCGGGCTGTCCGGCCAATCACGGGTTGCTATGGTTCGGGCGTGATGAGCGATCCTCGGCTCAAGAAACACCTCGGTCAGCACCACCTGACCCGCGCCGAGCTCTGCCGGCCGCTGATGGAGTTCCTGCGACCCGAAGGACAGCCGGTGGTCGAGGTCGGGCCCGGCGGCGGTGTCCTGACGAACCAGTTGGTCGAAGCAGGCGCCAGGGTCCTGGCACTGGAGCTCGACCCGGAGTGGGCCTTCTCACTGCGCAGCCGCTCGGGCGAGAGCGGTCCCGCGCTGGCGGTTGCGGACGCGATGGGCGTGCGCTGGGGGCGAGTCAGTCCAGGGACTCTGGTCACCGGCAACCTGCCCTACGAGATAGCCAGCGCTCTCATTCGCCGGCTACTGCCGATGCACCCGCGAGTCGCGCGACTCGGCTTTCTGGTGCAACGCGAGGTCGCCGAGCGGTTTGTCGCGAAGCCGGGCACCAAGGCGTATGGTCTGCTTGCGGTACTCGCCGGAGCGTGGAGCGAGGTCCAACTCCTCGGCACGGTAGCCCGCGGTAGCTTCCGGCCGCCGCCCAAGGTCGAGGGCGCGTTCGTCGGCTTCAAGCTGAAGCCGGCACCGTTTCCAGATGCCGAGATGGCGGGTTTTGTCGAGACGGTCGAGCTGGCGTTCTCGCAACGTCGCAAGACCCTGCGCAACGCTTTGGCCTCGGGGTGGGGAAGGGAACGGGCGGAGGCCGCGCTCGAGTCCGCGGGCGTCGACCGACGCACCCGTGCCGAACAGATCACACTCCAGACGTTTCTTCGGATCGAACGCGCCAGGGAGGTGGTGTTGCGCGGATGAAGGGTCGTTTCGCGATATTGGTTCTGTCGTCGCTCGCTCTGAGCTGCGGATCCCGGCCGGAGGAGGCTTGCGCGATCCGATTGCTCGACCTGGCGCCGGCAGCGGAGTCGAGATGGCCGCGCGAGCGGCAGCGGCGCCTGCCTAAAGAGATCGAGGGTCTTCGGAACTTCGGCCAGCTTCGGGAGGGAAAGGTAGGGCGGGTCGCGATGTTTCCCGAAGGTGGAGGCGACAGCCGGCGCTCCCTGGTGGCACCCTCGGGAACGCGGCATCGGTTCGTCATACATCTTCCTTCGGACGCGATGATGCGCGTCGGCCTCGGCTACATGCCCTCGCCCCAGGTGGAAGGCGCAAGCGTGCGTTTTGTCGTTCGGGTTGCTCCGTCGGGACGGGAGGTGAAGCAGAAGGTGGTGGATCGCTTGGTTACCGTGCGCAAAGAAGGCGATTGGCTGGATCTGGACGTCGACCTGTCACCCTGGTCCGGGCAAGAGGTTGAACTCAGCCTGATGACGGTCCGCAACGGGTCGGACCCGCAGATCTGGGCCGCGTGGTCGGCGCCCGAGATCATGAGCGCAACGGCCTCCGAGAGCAGTCCCGACGTGATCCTGATCAGCCTCGACACGCTCCGGGCCGACCGCCTGGGTTGCTACGGCTATGACTTGAACACGAGTCCCAATCTGGATCGGCTGGCGTCGCGCGGCATACGGTTCGAGCGCGCGGTGAGCCAGGCCCCCTGGACCTATCCCTCCCATCGCTCTCTATTCACCGGTCTCTATGTGACCGCTCGTGAGCTCAAGGAATCACCCAGGCTGGCGGAGGTCCTGCTCGACGCGGGGTACCGGACCGAAGCTCTCACCGGCGGCGGTCAGATGGATTTCCGGATGGGGTTTGCCAGGGGCTTTGAAACCTACCGCGTGTTCGACTGGATTCGGAACATGGCCGGCCTGGATGAATGGCTCGAGCGGTCAAGTCAGCGCAGGCGTTTCCTCTTCTTGCATACCTATGAAATCCACGATCCCTACATTCATACCGAGCTTGCCGATGACGAGCGGGGTGGAAGAGCGCTGGGCTACTTCGACAAGAGGAAGTGGTGGGGCCTGCGCGGCAAGCTGACCTCGCAGGAGAAGGACTACATCGGCAGTCTGTACGACAGCGGTATTGCCTATACCGATCGACAGCTCGGAGCCCTCTTCGATCTTCTCGAGGAATCCGGGGCGCTCGAGCGCTCGATCGTGATCGTGACCAGCGACCATGGGGAGCAGTTCTGGGAGCACGGCACCTGGCGCCATGGCATGAACCTTTACGATCACCAGATCATGGTGCCGTTGATCGTCCACCTGCCGAAGAGCCTCGAGGAATCGTTGGAGAGCTCCGGTGGTCTGAGCGGAACGGTCTTCGAGCAGCAGGTTAGGTTGATCGACCTTTTCCCGACCATTCTCGACCTGCTCGGGATCCCGTTCGATCATCGCGTCAACGGCAGGTCGCTGAAGCCGCTCTTCCAGGGAGAGGAGCTCGCGCCGGTGGACGCATTCGCCGAGAGGCTCAATCTCGAGCACCGCGAGAGCAAGGCCTTACGCACCGAGCGTTTCAAGTTCATCTACTCGTTCCCCAAGCCGATCGGGATCAAACAGGGGCTGACCGAGACCTGGGAGCTCTACGATCTCGCCAGGGATCCCGGCGAGATAGACAACCTGGCCGATCGCTATCCCGACAAGACCGCGGAGCTGGACGCCCGGGTTCGCACTCTCCTCGAGCTGCTTACCGACCCGAGTGAGATCGAAGAGCCGGCTCGAGAGCTCGATCCGGACCTCGAGGAACGGCTGCGGGCGCTGGGCTACCTGGGCAACTAGAGATCGACGGCGTCTAGCGTAAACAGGCTCCAGATTTGAGGAATTCGGTGCCGAGCCTGCTAAAGTGAGCCCGAAACGAGACGTTTCCGGAGGAAGCCCTGGCCCAGACGAAACCGAGGAAGACGGCCGACGCGCCCGTACGAAAGCTACCGCCCGGCAAGGGCTCGGAGCTTCTTGGGATCGCGGCTCTGCTGGTCGCCCTGTTGCTGCTGATCAGCTTTCTCAGCTACCGGCCGGATGACCCGAGCCTTCTGCACCAGGCCTCGGTCGAACGTCCCGTCCGGAACTGGATCGGGCCGGTCGGCGCAGAGCTGTCAGCGTTGGGCTTCGGGTTTCTGGGTCTGGCCGCATTCCTGATACCGCTTCTCCTCGCGGTTGCGGCCTGGCGGCGCCTCAAACGCCAGAGCAGCCCGCTGGTGTTCGGTCGCGGCCTGGGCGGATTGCTGCTGGTGGGCGCGGTACCCGGACTGTTGCAGCTTGCCCTCGAGACGGTGTCGTGGCGCGGTATCGAGATCGCCGCTGGCGGCGCGCTGGGCGACGTCATCGTCGGCAATCTCGAGCGCGCTCTGGGTTTCGTCGGAACGACGCTGGTGCTGTTGGCGCTGGTCATGGCCGGATCGGCGTTGGTGATTCAGTCGACGCTGGGCGAGATGCTCTCGACCTGGGGGCGCAAGTTCAGGGCGGCGCTCGACAATCTGCGTTTCGGATGGTCTCGGCGCCGCCAGCGGCGCGAGAAGGACAGATCGCGCGAGCGAGTCGTGTCCAAGCACCTGAAGCGCGCCGAAGCCAAGCGCCTGGCCGAGATGAGGGCGATGGCCGAGAAAGCCCCGACCGTCGAACCCGCCGCGCGGGTGGATCTACCCTTGCGCGTCACCGAGAAGAAGGGTAGCCAGGGATTCTCGATCCGGAAGGTCAGTCCCGCCGCGGTCTCGCCGATGCCCGAGCCGAGAGCCGAGCCCCGAAAAGCGGCGACGGGTCCACAGTCGAAGATCCCGTTCCCGGAGCCGGTCAAGAGGCCGGACCCTTTGCCACCGCTCGACCTGCTGAAGGTGGAGGAGGTCAAGCCGACGGTCGAGCCCGACGAGCTGGTGCGGCTCGGCGAGCTCATCCGCTCGCGCTGCGCCGAGTTCGGTGTCGAGGGCAGCGTCGAGGCGATCACCCCGGGACCGGTCATCACGACCTACGAGTTCCAGCCGGCGCCCGGCGTCAAGGTGAGCCAGATTGTCAACCTCCAGGACGACCTCGCGCTGGCGCTGAAGGCCGAGGCGGTGCGAATCGATCGGCTTGCCGGCCGTTCGACGCTGGGTATCGAGGTGCCGAACAAGGAGCGGGCCATCATCCGGCTCGGCCACCTGCTGGACCAGGACGCCTTTCGCCATGCGCCTTCGGTCCTGACCATGGCTCTCGGCACGACGATTCACGGCGAGCCCTTCTACGCCGATCTGGCGACCATGCCGCATCTCCTGGTCGCCGGCGCGACCGGCGCGGGCAAGAGCGTGGGACTGCAGAGCATGATCACCTCGATCGTCTACAAGGCCCATCGCGATCAGGTGCAGTTCATCTTCATCGATCCCAAGCGCATCGAGCTCGGTGTCTACAAGGACATCCCGCACCTGAAGACCGAGGTTGTCGTCGAGCCCAAGAAGGCCGCGAACGCCCTGCGGTGGGCGGTGGCCGAGATGGAGCGACGCTATCGCATGCTGGCGGAGGTCCATGTCCGCTCGATCGCGTTCTACAACCAGGCGATCGCCGATCCCAAGGTGCGCGAGCGCCTCGCGCTCTCGGAGGGCGAGTCCGAGCACGACACCGACGAGCTTCAGCCATTGCCGTACTACGTGGTAGTGATCGACGAGTTGGCGGATCTGATGATGGTGGCGTCGTCAGAGGTCGAAGCCTCTATCGCTCGACTCGCGCAGATGGCTCGGGCGGTGGGCATCCACCTGATCGTCTCGACGCAACGACCGTCGGTGGATGTTCTCACCGGAACGATCAAAGCCAACTTCCCCTGCCGGATCGCGTTTGCCACCGCGACTCGCCACGACTCGCGCACCATTCTCGATCAGATCGGAGCCGAGAAGCTGCTGGGCAAGGGCGACATGTTGCTGATGCCGCCCGGGACCTCGCGAGTCATGCGGCTCCACGGTACGTACGTATCCGAGCAAGAGACGGCGGGGCTGGTGCGATGGCTCAAGAAGCAGGGGCCGCCGCAGCTCGATCTCAAGGTGCTCGAAGCGCCCGAGGAAGAGGCGAAGCGGAGCGGCGGCGCCTCGGGCGAGGATGAGCTCTTCGACGAGGCCGCCCGGCTGGTGGTTGCCGAGCGTCAGGCGTCGGCGAGCTTCCTCCAGCGTCGGATGCGGGTCGGCTTCTCGCGGGCCGCCCGGCTGATCGACATCATGGAGCAGGAGGGCCTGCTCGGGCCTCCGCAGGGCTCCAAGCCGCGGGACGTTCTGGTGCCGGTCGACTACTTCGAAGAGATCGATGGCGCCAAGCGCGAGTGGGAGGCCTGACCCTTCGGATACGATTCCGGTGTGACTGCCCCGGGCCCGGTCGTCTTCTTCGGTACGCCTCGATTTGCGGTGCCCTGTCTCGAGGTACTGGCCGACTCGGAGTTCCGCCCCGACCTGGTGGTGTCCCAGCCGTCGCGGCCGGCGGGGCGAGGTCGAGCTCTGCGGATGCCTCCGGTCGCAACGCAAGCCGCGGAGTTGGATCTCTATTGTGAGCAGGTCGCCAAGGTCCGCTCGGAAGCGTTTCTAGAACGGCTCGAGGCTCTGCGGCCCTGGATCGCAGTGGTGGTGGCCTTCGGACAGATCTTCCCTCGGCGTCTGCTCGAAATCCCAGAAGAGGGTTGCGTCAACGTGCACGCCTCGCTGCTGCCTCGATATCGAGGCGCGGCGCCGATCCAGGCAGCCATCGCGGCGGGAGAAACCGTGACCGGAGTGACGACCATGCGTATGGAAAAGGGGCTCGACTCAGGCCCGATTCTGCTCGAGCGGGAAGTCGAGATCGGCGACCGCGACATGTCGCCGGACTTGGCCGCCGTCCTTTCGACGGCCGGCGCCGAGCTGCTGCTGGAGACTTTGCGCGGCCTGGCTTCGGCGACCCTGGTGGCGTCTCCCCAGGACGAGGGAGAAGTGACCTGGGCTCCGCGGCTCGAGAAGAGCGATGGTTACGTGGACTGGACGCTTCCCGCCAGCGTTCTCTACAACCGGTATCGTGCGTTCACCCCGTGGCCTGGAATGACGGCGTCGTTTCGGGAAGAGCCGGTCAAGATCGTCGAGTGCGCCCTGGGCGAGATGGTTGCTTCCGGCGCGGAGCCCGGGACGGTCGCCGAAAGAGCATCGAGTCTGCAGGTCGTTTGCGGAGACGGCCGGGCTCTCGAGTTGGTGTCGCTGCAGCGACCGGGTCGGCGGGCGTTGTCGGCTCTAGAGTTCGCCAACGGCGAGCGCGTCGAGGTCGGCGATCGTTTCGAGGCGCCGTGAGCGCCGGAAGCATAGTGCGCAAAGAAGACAAGCGCGATGTCCGCGCGGTCGCGGCCCAGGTCCTGACGACCGCATTCGACGCCAAGTCGCCTGTTGGTGCGCTTCTCGACAAAGCGCGCGTCGGTCTCTCATTGCGCGACCAGGGACTGCTGCACGAGCTGGTTTTGGGAACGCTACGATGGCTCCGATTCCTCGATTTCGTCCTGGAGACCGCCGCGGCTAGACCCCTGTCGAAGATCGACGGTGACCTTCTGCCGACGCTCCGGCTGGCCGTCTATCAGCTTCTATTCTTGGATCGGGTTCCGTCCCACGCTGCGGTCCACGCGGCGGTGGAGGAGGTCAAGCGCAGGAGCCATCGCGGCGCGACCGGTTTCGCGAACGCGATTCTGCGCAAAGTCGCCGGACGTCGCGATCGGGCCTCCTGGCCGGTCGATTCGGTAGATGCGATCGAGAGCCTGGCCATCGAGACGAGCTACCCGACGTTTCTCGCGCGCCGATGGGTCGCTCGGTTCGGGTGTGAGCAGGCAACTATGATGCTCGCGGCCGGCAACCGACGCGCGAGGTTTCAGTTGACCTGCCTGTCCGATCGCTACGAGCTTGCCTCAGAGCTTGCGACAGACGGCGTCGAGACCCGGCCGACCGAGCTTTCGCCGGTCGGCCTTGATGTTGACGCGGGCGACCCACGAGAAACCGAGGCCTTCCGGGCGGGCAAGATCTACATTCAGGACCAGGCCAGTCAGGCCGCGGCACTCGTCCCGGCGCCTACGCCAGGAGAACGGATCCTGGACGTTGCCGCGGCGCCAGGCGGCAAGAGCTTCGCGCTTCTGGCCGCCGAGCCGGACGTCCGCCTGGTTGCGGCTGACGCCTCGCTGCCGCGGTTGCTGCGCGTGCGATCCAATCAAGAGCGGGTACAGCGCCGATTTCACCTAGTGACTGCTGCCGGTCAGTCTCCAAGTTTTCGGTCCAACTTCGACCGCGTTGTCGTCGATCTACCCTGCACCGGGACCGGCACTTTCGCTCGTCATCCCGAGCTCAAGTGGCGCATCTCGGAAGGAGAGTTGGAGCGGCTTGCTGGCCAGAGTCTCGAGATGCTTGTCGCCTCGGCGAATCTCGTAGGCGCCGGGGGGCGCCTGTGCGCGATCACCTGCTCGCTCGAGCGCGAGGAGAACGAGGACATCGTCATGGAGTTCCTAGACCGGAAGTCCGAGTTCGAGCTCGAAAACCTCGAGTCGTGGCCCGAGTTGGCGCCGTTTGTGTCCGGCCGGGGTCTGTGGCGGGTGTGGCCGTCCGAGAGCCACGATGGCTTCACGGTGCATGTGCTGAGGCGGCGCTGACTACAGATCCTGCTTGGCGAAACGATGGATCGAAACCGCGACCGGAACTACGGCCCAGATGAAAAGTGTGGCCAGCCCGATCAGCCCGGCGCCGAGCGCCGAGCCGGTGAACTTCACCAGGGTCACGCCCGCGGGGCCGAAGAGATGAGGCCCTCCGACGACCAGCAGTGACAGAACCCGGGTCAGATCGATCGGGTTGCCGGCTAGACCGGCTAGAAGCAGCGCCTGCAGCGTGCCCCGCGAGAAATAGAAAGTGGCTCCCAACATGAGCATCCCGTAGAGAAGCTCGAAGAAGAGCCACAATCCCATCGACACTCCCAGCGCGATCTGCCGGCGGTTCGTCGCCACCGAGATTAGGACCGCGAGACCGGTGAATACGGCGACGAGAACCATCTCGAGAAGCACCACGGCCGCATACTGAAGGGCGCCCTGGGTGCCAATGACCACCGAGATCACGACTCCGGGCAGGCCAAAACCCAGCAGCGCAGTCCCTGCGACGGTGAGCAGCAGGCCCAGGTACTTTCCCAGCACCACCCAGGAGCGCGGCACCGGTTGCGCGACCATCAACTCGAGGTGGTCGCGCTGCGAGAGAAAGCTGAACACACCGAGCAGCAGAGCAAATAGCGGCACTACAAAGCCACCCAGATTGATGATGCTGGCCGACGTACGGACAAAGTCCTGAAAGCCGGAGTAGCCGGAGGTCACCATCCCCAAGCTCGAGATCAGGAGGGTGAGGACGGCAAACAGCAGTGCAAAGGAGACAACCCAGCGATTGCGTCGGTTGAGGGTGAACTCCTGCCTGGCGATCAACCAGATCGGATGAGCTGAGTGGGTCGACCGAGTCAACTCTCCTCCTCGTCCGCCGTGTGCGGCCCTGCAACGCGAATGCGGCCGAGAACCACGCCGTCGCTCACCCGCTGAACGGGAAACCCGTCGCCCGGCCTGGTCGCCAGGAAACGCACCGACCGTGCCTCGCCGGCCGCGGGCACAGCCACGTCGCCCAGCTCCTCGTAGCCGCGCACCATGATCTGGAGGGAGCTTTCGAGCTCGGATCCGCTGACCTTCCATTCGACCAACTCACCCTTGAACAACTCGATCACCTCGGGGATCATCGCTTGGTCGTTGAACTCGACTGCGACAGTACGATCCGGCTCGCCGCGGAGCCTGCGTACGCCGAGCCAGTCCGTCAGCACCTCGTCCACATGCTGCCTATGGGCTCGAGCTGTCTCGATTCCCGCAAAGGCCAGGATGCCGCTCTCCATAACCGTCGGAAGATGGTCGGTGAGCAGAAATGTCATCCCAGCCACCGGCCGCAGGCCGCCTTCGGCATAGTCGGCAAAGTAGATCCTCCGCGGCAGAGGTTGGCCGGCCTGTCTTCTCTTCTCGAAGCTGCCCAGCAGACAACCGGCCGAGCAGAAGGGATGAAACTCCCGCTCCAAGTAGTAGCCGCTCGCCTGCTTGTCGTTGTCGATCACCATGGCGCAGGCGGTGCAACCTTCCACTCCGAACACGATCTTCGGTTTCGCCTCCCGGCGGCATCCGAGACTGGTCGACACCAGGAGAGCCAGCACGGCTGGGACCGCAGAACCCGACCGACGCATCATCCCAATCCCTCGTCCAGATGATTCTCGACCAGCGATTCCCAGTCCGGCGGCTCGGTGTGCAGCTCCTCGATACGGCCGCCCTCCTTCTCTATGGCTCGAATCACCTTCTGGCGCGCCCTGGGCGGCGCCTCGAAGGAGTAGCTGACTTCGGACCAACTGTCCTTGACGGCGCCCGCTCTTCGCGCGGCATCGATGAAGGCCTGCGTGACCCGGTCCAGGACGACTCGCATGGTCGTCGCCTGGACCACCCTCTCCCGAAAGCCCGCAACCTCCTGCACCCGTACCAATCGACCCTCCGACATCACCCCCACCCGATCGGCTAGACGCAGTGCCTCCTGCAGAATGTGCGAGGTGAAGAAGATCGTCTTTCCCTTTCCCCGCAACTCTCCCACCCACTCCCGGAAGCGTCCGAGACCGGTGGGGTCCAGGTTCAAGGTCGGCTCGTCCAGCAGCAGAAGAGGAACATCTCTCAGGTAGGTCACGGCAAGACCCAACCGTTGCACCATGCCACCTGAATACTCCCGTGTGAACCGATCGGCATCGTCGACAAGGCCGACAAAGTCGAGCGCTTCGCCCACACGGTCGAGAGGAACCCGATCGAGTCCGGCGTAAAACTGCAACACCTCGCGGCCGGTCAGAAGCTCCGGCGGGGTGACTCGCTGCGGCAGGTAGGCGATCCTCCTCTTGGCGCGTAGAGGATCAGTTGCGATGTCGAAACCGTCGACCAATACCCGGCCCGATGACGGAGAGTGGAGCCCGGCGATCGCCCTCAAGACCGTCGTCTTTCCGCAACCATTGGCTCCCAGGAGAACAAACGCCTCGCCCGCTCGGACCTCGAGGTCCATCTCCTTGACAGCGTGCAGTTTCTGGTACCACTTGTCGAATCGCTCGAGGCGAATCATCGCGATTCCGGCCCTCCGGTCCGGAGCAGTCACTCTATCCGGAGCGCCTGCGGCTGGCAGTGAGAAGAGCCAGGAAGGGAGCCACGGAGACTAGGAGAAAGGCCGCGGCCGCCGGCAGGCTGCGCTTCCGGTAACGCTGCTGAACCTGCGACCAGGGAACCTCTTCATTGGCCCAGGGCCGGAGCCGTGGCGCGCTGTCCCCGGCCCGCTCCAGATCCAGGATCGGAAGAGTCCTCTCAGCGATCTCCAAGACCTCGGCCGCCAGGCTCAGGAGATAAAAGCGGACCTCGGGATAGTCGCTCTCCAGCACCTGGAAGACGTTCTGGATCGTGTGCGGCCGATCGCCGATGCCGTCTCCGTCGAGGTCGTATCCTCTGTAACCGCTCCAGTAGTTGCCCCCCCGCTCGTCGGTCCATTCGATCGCCACTTCCCCGATATCGAGTAGCAGGTCGCTCAGGTTGTTGACGAAGTTGTTGCCGGCGATGACGTTGCCGCCGCCGTCACCGTTGAGCTGAATCGCCAGATCGTTGTCCACCACATCGTTGTTCAGCAAGAAGTTCTGGCCACTGTTGTTGAGGAAGAATCCCCGGCTGTTGTCCAGGATGAGATTCTGCTCGGCACGGGTGTCGTCCATCGACTGGTAGAGGATGCCGTAGGCGCGAAATCCCCGACAGCGAGCGAAGACATTGCGCACGAAGCGGATGTCGTTCGAGTACATCAACGCCGCTCCGGCGACATTGCGCTCGAACAGGTTGTCTTCGAAAACGTTGCGGTTGGAATACATGTAGTGCAGGCCGTAGCGCACTTCGTGGATGTGGTTTTTCGACACCCGCGTATCGTCGGCGAAGGAGAAATAGATGCCGTCGCGTACGTTGAGAATTTCGTTGCGCTCGATCAGATTGTCGCGGCTGTTCCAGAGGTGAATGCCGTTGCCGCGGTCCTCCTCGATCAGATCGAGCCTGCCTTCGATTCGATTACCGTCAATGTGGATTCGGCTGGCGCCTTTGACGTAGATCCCGTGCAAGGGCTCGTCGATTCGATTGTCGCGCACGGTCACCGAATCGGCCTCCACCAGGATGCTGGCCATATCCTCGGTAAGTTGGGTTCCGGCCTGGCTTACGCGCAGACCCTCGATCACCGTACCGGCGGCCTTGACGTGAATGACCGTCCCTTTGTAGCCGCCTCGAATATGCGGATAGCCGTCACCGGTCAGCGTCACCGGAACCTCGATAACGAGGTTCTCCACGTACTCTCCGGGCTCCAACCAGACGGTGTCACCGGCCTCGGCTTGACGGAGAACCGGCGCGATCCTCTCCCCGGCGCGAACCCGGTGGACGGCCGCTTCCAGCCGAACCAGGGAAAACAGGTTCAGCAGCGTCAATAAGAACGCGACGAGCCCGAGACACTCGCCCCGGCTGGTGCACCGTAGGCGCAACACTCTAGTTAGGTCCCCTGCTTTTCTAGCCGGCGATGTCCTCGAGTGCCTCGTCGATCATGCTCTTCGTGCGCACGCCGGCGACGCCGGTCTTGACCAACAGCTGCCACACCTCTTCCATGTCGAGAAAGAGCTGCTTGTCGAAGTTGCCGGCCTCCATTCGAGTCTTGCAATCGTCGTAGAGCGTGGTGGCGCTGCCGAGCTGCACCTGGGTGTCAGTCCACTCCTCGTGCAGCGTCGCATCGAATCTGTCGCCGTACTGCTCGAACCCGGTGCCGATATAGGCCGCAACCGGGTTGATGATGTTCAAGACCTGGACGATCTCGATGTTCTTGTTGTTGACCTTGGCCTCCCAATCGGTATCGGAGGCCGGACTCTTGTACTCCGGCTCCGCTAGCGGCTCGGGTGCCTCCACCTGCAACTCGATCGCCGGACCGGCTTCAGCGCCGGCCGGCGCCTGGGCAACATCCTCGCCAGCGCCGCAGCCGGTGGCGAGCACTATTAGCGCAAAAAGCACTGCGTATCTCTTCATCGTCTCTCCTTATCTCTCCAACAAGGGGTCAAGCCGCTTCTCCCCGGGAAGTCCTTCTCCAGGACACCACCAGCGCCGCTACCAGCAGCAGGCCAAAAAGCATCATCAACGCGGTCCCGAGAGCCGGGTACGACGTGACACCGAACTGGCCGACCATCTTTTGACCGAAGACCGGCGGCGTGAACGGGTCCACCTGGACGGCCGCCTTGGGATCGAGCTGATGACCGTAGGAGCTGAGCTTGTACCAGAAACTCCACAACGAGAAGAGGCCGAAGTAGGCCGACATCACGATGATGTCCAACAGCGACCTCGTGGTGCCGACGACGACGGACCGTAGCGTCAGCACCATCATCACGCCGATCACCAGAGGAATCCACTTCAACTCGGTGAAATCCTCCGGCAGCAGCTCCTTCATCCCGATGTAGTGATTGAGCACGTTGATCTCGGTCAGATCGTTGCCGTCGTCTCCTCCCACCAGGGCATGCCCGTAGATGAACAGGTCCAGGCCCTCGGGATACTGCTGGGCCACGAAGCTCATGTGCCACAACGGCACCAGGAAGGAGAGCGGCAGCACCAACGCCGCGATCAGCACGAAAACGCGACTGGGCAGAGCCAACGGCTGCGAGAGCTTGGTAGTCAATCCGCGGAAGACATCCTGCATTTTCTTACTCTTTTCGGGCAAGCATGACGGCCGGTCGAGGCAATCGACCGGCCGCCACTTCTATCATCCCTCAACCAAGAAGTAGCCCTGCATCTCCTGATGCAGAGCGCTACAGAAGTTGGTGCAGTAGAAGGCGAATACACCTGTCTTGTCCGCGGTGAACGTCACGGTCTTGGTCTCTCCCGGATCGGCGACCAGATTGATGTCGTAGTCATTGATGGCGAAACCATGCAGCTCGTCGCGGGTCTGCTCGATGTTGGTCACGTGAATGATGACCTTGTCGCCCTTCTTCACCCGGATCACATCGGGTGCGAAGAACGAGCGCACCGCCATCATCCATACTTCGACGGTGTTGCCTCGACGCTCGATCTTCGCTTCCTCGGCCGTCCAGATGGCGTTCGGGTTCTTGGGCCAGGCCGGATCATCCTTCTTGTAGACCTCGATCGGGTCGAGCTTGTCAGCTTTGATCATCACCGCATAATGCGGCTCCGGCTCGGTGAAGGCGTCGTAGAGGAGCCTCATCTTGTCGCCGGAGATGTCGATTAGCTGCGCCGATTCCGGAATCGATGGACCGACGCTGATGTGGCGACCCTTCGACAGCTTGTTGAGAGCCACCAGATAGTTGCCGTCAGGCTCGATCGAGTCCCCTTCGGCAGTCACGAGATGACCGATGTTGTAGGAGACCGGAATCTTGTCGACCACGTACTGGCTCATATCCGACGTGTCGTCATAGGGCGGCAGCTTCCATTTGGCGACCGCGCTTTCCACGAAGAGCGACGTGTAGGCATAGCCCCTGCCGTCGAATTGCGTGTGTAGCGGACCGAGCCCGACCGGAATCTCTGCCTCACGGACCGAGTCGTAGGTCAGAACCGGAATGCCATCGATGGTGTCCTCGAAGTTCTTGTCCTCGATGGCCTTCTTGATCTTGTCGATGTTGAAGACCGTTGTCGTCGGAGAGAGCTTGCCCGCGCCGACAATCCACTGCCCCGACGGTGCGACGTCTACCCCGTGCGGAGACTTCGCCAGCGGCAGGAACCAGGCGATGTCGGAAGTCTTATCCGGGAAGAGCACCGGAGCGCCCTTGATCGTCTCTGCTTGCCCGTCGGCCACGGCCTGGGCGGCGGCACGCCAGTCGACCATCAGGATGTAGTCTTTGTCGCGCTGCGATGCGGTCACCTCGAGCTTGCCGCCCTCGATGAACTCTCGCTCCGAGTTGTAGCAGGTCCAGAAAAAGTACCCCTCGCTGGGGCCTTTCCCGGCGTCACCCAGGTCGTAGTCGAACGGCGGCACCACGATCTCCCAGCCGAGCGTAAGGTGCCCCGAATCGGGGTCGACCTCAATGCCGGCCACGACGCCCTTGTACTTTTCAGCGTAGTCCGTCACGTCTGCATACGTTCCCTCCGGAAACGGAACCGACATGCGGGTCGCCATGGTGATGTACTCGGTGTTCGGCGAGACAAACGAGCTGCCATGGTTGGCGGAAACATTCGGGATCTTGAGAATCTGCTTGGTTTTGAAATCCTTCAGATTGATACGGGCCATCCTGCCGTTGGCGTTGTCGTTGATGAACAGCCAGCGACCGTCGTATTCGCCACCGGTCTCCGAAAAGCCCGGATGGTGCGAATCACCCCAGGTATAGCCGGCCAGCATCTCCTTGGTCTCGTCGTCGAAGCCGAACCCGGTGCCTGGATAGGGCGTGAACACGGGAATAGTGGCGATATGCCGCATCGAGGGGACTCCCGCCACGAAAACCTGCCCACCGTGGCCACCCGAGTAGAAGAGATAGTACTCGTCCAGATCGCCGGGCGGCACATAGGTGGCCAGCGCCGCTGCGGTCACATCCGAGCCTCCGTTGCCGCGCGCCGCACCCCGCCCTGGCGGCTGCTTGCCACATCCGCCCACGAGCAGGGCCACAACCGCAAGCACGACTAGTGTTGCTCTTGTCGAATTCCTCATCTTCCCTCCTTGATGGATTGATGATCTGTTGCTTTCCTCGAATGGAGCAGCTACTCCTGCTCCCGGTTTTTGACGATGTCGTAGGCCTTCGAGATTTTGTTGACCGCCTCCCATTTCTGCTCGTCGGTCAGAACGATCTGGCTTCCCAGGATGATCTCCATAGTCCCGGTGGGCTCGAAGATGAACTCCTCGACCGTTTTGCTGAAGCGGGTCCGCACGTCGTCCGGCGCCCAAGAGAGGTCCGGCCCCTTGTTGGTCGGTGACTCGATCTCGAAGGCTTCGATCGAGTGACAGACGAAACAGCTGTGCTCGACGAAGAAGGCGCCATCGCCTTCCAACATCCGGCGCTCGCGCTCCATCTCTGCGGCGGTTTGCTCGTCCTTGAGCTCGACGCCGGGGAAGTATTTGCGCGGAAGGTGCTCGTTATCGCGCCAGCTCATCACCAGCATGCTGAGGGCCAGGGCGTCTCTGCTCTGGAGATTGAGGTCCGGCATGATGCTCTCGGGCACCACGGTGATCGGTGACTTGAAGTGCTTGAAGTGCCAGTTGAAGACGGTCAACTGGTCGGTAGCCAGGTTCGAGAAATCGAACTCCTCGGCGTGCTTGTCGCCGACGTGAGTCAGATCGGGACCCATGCGGCCGCCACTCCCATTGATCACGTGGCAGATCTTGCAGCCCTTGGTCCGGACGACCTCTTTGCCCCGATTGACGTAGTCCATCCCCGGCGTCGAGCGCTCGTAGCGATGACAGTAGTTGCAGTTGGTCTCCACCAGAGGCGGTGGGTTGACGGGGTCGTACTCCGAGGCGATCGGCTGTGCCAGGAGCGGCTCCTCCCAGTGGCGAGAGTAGCCGTGCCCCTCGTACGCGCTCAGCGCATAGCCCTCGCCACCGTGACAGACGGTACAGCCGTACTCCTCCACCGGGTGAGAGCGGAAGAGCTCCAGTCGCGGGTGGGTTCCCCACGGTTGCTCGACGTCCTCGAGCCCGGTCCAGAACATGCCCTGATGACAGGTCGTGCAGCGGTCGACGCGGTCGAGATCTTCCACCCAAATCTGCTGGATCCCGCGGGGGACCTGGGAGGGATCGACCGAGCCCAGGTTCTCCTCGACGATGCTCGCAAACTCACCTTGGTAGTACTTCCACTCGGGAGTGACCTCGCGCACGAACACCGCCGCGACGGCGGCAACGCCGGCCAAGCCGATGATGAGTAGAACGATCAGCTCGCGTTTGGGGATGCGTTGGATTCTGCTCATGACTAAAACTGAATGGGTTGTTGGGGCCACTCCTGCCACGGCCAGAAAAACTCCCAGTTCGGCCCCCGCATTGCGGTTCCGGCCCAGGTCAGTAGAAGGAAGGCCACGATGAAGGCGCAGAAGGTGGCGACCGCCGCGGTTCGGGTCGATGCGGTCGCCTTCAGCGCGATGTAATAGAGCGCCACGAAGCTCAGCAACAGCAATGTCGCCGGATTGACGAGATCGAAGAAGATCTGGCTCTCGATCGTCGGAAAGAGCTCCCGCACCGGCACCTTGACGCCGAGAGCGACGCAGCCGATCGTCCAGACCAGCCCCCAGGCCAGACCGATCAGGGCCCACTTCTTGCCGGCCGCATCGGTGAACCAGTATCCGATCAGTCTTTGTTCCCGATCCAGGAAGGGGATCAAGGCCAACCCCAGAAGCACAATGCCCGGAATGAGCACCCCCCCCATCAGGGCCGAGTAGCTCACCAGCTCCTGCAGCCCCAGGAAATACCATGGCGCCTTGGCCGGGTTGGGAGTTACTTCCGGATTGGCCGCCTGCTCGAGCGGTGCCGCCACCACGAGGCCCAGGAGCAGCGTCACGATTAAGGTCGCGACTGTCACGCCCAGCAGACGCGCGGTCAGAAACGGCGAGGACGGCACCGAGTCGGATTCATGGACGGTTGCCGGATCCATCACGGTCACCGATGTCCCACTGGCGATCCCCAGAACACTCCAGGTCTTTGTCTTGAGCGGTTCTTCCGGCTCCGCTTCCCGGTTCTTCTCGCGCAGCTGCTCGGTCACTGCCAAGCCGCCGTCCTTGCGGATGCGCCACATGTGCCAGACCGCCACCCCACCCAAGGCCAGCGGCAGAAAGAAAACGTGCAGGACGTAGAAGCGGATCAGGGTGTTCTGCCCGATCAGGGTGCCGCCGAGCAGGAACTGACGAATCTGCTCTCCGACAACCGGCACGCTGGCGGCGATGTTGGTGCCTACCGTGATCGCCCAAAAGGCCAGTTGATCCCACGGCAGCAGGTAACCGGTGAAACTGAGAAAGAGCGTGAGAGCCAGCAGCAGCACGCCCAGAACCCAGTTGAACGGCCGCTGCGATCCGACGGCGCTGCCCTTCTTGTAGGAACCGGTCAGGAAAACGCGGAACATGTGGAGAAACACCGCCACCACCATCAGATGAGCACTGATCCGGTGCACCCGGCGCAGCAGCCAACCGAAGCTGACCGCATAGTCGAGGTCTTTGATTCCCCAATACGCGCGCTCCACCGAGGGCACGTAGAGAAACATCAGGAACACCCCGGTCACCGTCAGAATGGCGAACAACACCATGGAGATGGTGCCGAGGTAGAGCGAGTACTTGAGCGACAGGCTCTTCAGGGTCACACGCGTCGGAAACCAGTGCAGCAGGAAGTTGGAGACCACCGCATCGCCTGCCTCGCGGTCGGTCAGCGGCCGCCACGGCCAGAGCAGCTTGTCGAGCAGGGTTGTCTTCGGCAACAGACTCATTCAGACCACCAGTCGAAAGTCGCGGTCGACTTCTCTTGCCAGATCGACCACCAGCTGCCCGTCCTCGGGTGACCGCGTCAGCTCGTGCCACTTCAGGGGGCGGGGGGCGGGACCGGCGTAGTTGGTGCCTTCGTCCCGGAAGTGGGACCCATGGCAGGCACAACGGAACTCGCCTCGGGATCGGTAGCTCAACTTGCGCACCGTCATCTCGCGCAGCTGCTTGAAGGGAGAGAACTTGACGGTGCAGCCGAGATGACTGCAGACGGCCGAGATCGCGTGAAAGGAATTCTCTTCCCTGAACAGGAACAGACGATGCTTGTCGAGGAAATGGACGCCCGCCGTGTACGCCTCAGGGTCACCGATCTTGAACCTTTGCGGCGGCTCGTAGAGGACGTTGGGAACCAGAGAGCGGATAAAAGTCCAGGACCCTCCGAGGAGCCCGGCTCCGAAGAGCCCTCCGGTCAACTTGGTCAGGAATCCTCTCCGGCTTTCTGGGCTTTCCAGCTTGTCCTCACTCATGCGCTTCTCTCCGCGAACTCGAATCTCTCCATGTTCATCGCCTCGGTGGGACAGCGCTCCGCGCACAGGCCGCAGCGGATGCAGTCGGTGTCGTCCTTCAATAGGACGGTGAGTGGTTGCTCCGGATCGTGGCCGCAGTTCTCCACGGCCGCCGTCTTCTGCTCTTCCAGCATCTCCACCCGCTCGATCGGAGCGAACACCAGACACTGGCTGGGACAGACATCGGCACAGCGTCCACAAAGCACACACTTGAGTGGGTCGTAGATCGTGTCTACGTGGCAGATGAGGCAGCGCTCGGCCTGCGCTCGGGCCTGCGCCTCGTCGAAAACCTCTTCGACTTCGGTGATTCCCGTGCGCCGGCCCAGCTCGACCGTTCGTGGCAGAGAGCGATCCCGGTGCTCGTAGCCGGCGAAGGTCCAGTACCGGTCGGGCGGAATCCTCTCCACCTTGACGTCGAGGAGAGTCTTTGTCGGCTTTCCGCCGAGGTACTCATGGATCGACCGCGCGGCGCGCTTGCCGTTGGCCACGGCCTCAATGGCGATGCGTGGACCGAAGGCGACGTCGCCGCCCGAGAAGACTCCCGGCGCCGTGGTCCCCAGGGTTTCCGCGTCGATCTTGATCGTCCCGCCACGGGTGAGCTCGACCCCGTCGCTCTCTTCGAGAAAGGAGAGATCCGCCTGCTGCCCGATGGCGAGCACCACCGAGTCGGCCTCCAGGCGCATCGTCTGCGCCTCGTCGAACTCGGGCCTGAAGCGGCCTTCCTCATCGAAGACACGAGTGCAGGCGACGAACTCGGCGCCGGTGAGGTGCCCCTCGCCGAGAAAACGCTTCGGTCCCCAGGCGGGATGGAGCTCGATCCCCTCTTCGATCGCCTCTTTGAGCTCGTCTCGACCCTGAACCGTCTTGGCCGCCGGCAACTCCTCCATCGACTCGAGCGAGATGACGTGGACCTCCTTCGCTCCTGCCCGCAGCGCCCCTCGGGCCACGTCCAGAGCGGGCTGGCCCGCGGCCGCGTCGGCGGTGAGCTCGATCTCCTCCATCGGCTCGTAGACTTCGCGCACCGCCGTGCGCGCCGCGTCCAGAGCCACTGAGCCGCCGCCGATGACGATGACCCGTTCGCCCAGGTCGGTGCGGTAGCCCCGGTTCATGTTGAGGAGGTAGTCGACCGCCTTGACCACACCGTCGAGATCGTGACCTGGGATGTCCAAGTCGCGACCGCGCGAGGCTCCAACGGACAGGAAAACCGCCTCGTAGCCGTCGCGCCGCAGGGCCTCGAGACCGAACTCCTCGGTCAGAGGCGTTCCGTAGCGAAACGAAGCCCCGAGCTTCTCGATGGCGGCGACCTCGCGCTCGATCACCCCTCGTGGCAGCCGGTATTCGGGAATGCCGTAGCGAAGCATGCCCCCCGGCTGGTCCAGTGCCTCGAACACCGTCACCCGGTATCCGAGAAGCGCCAGATCGTGGGCACAACCCAGGCCGGCCGGACCCGAGCCGACCACCGCAACTTTCCTGCCCTGCCCGACGTCTCGATGCAGCGCCAGCCGGGAAAGATGCCCCAGACGGCTGCAGCCGGGATCCTCGGCGCCGTCGAGCAAGGCCTGGTAAGAGTTGGGTGACGAGGATTCGACGCCGAACTGCTCGGTGACGAACCGCTTGAGCGGTCGGATCATCACCGCGCCGTCGATCCAATTGCGGCGGCAGGCGTCCTCGCACGGGGCGGCGCAGATGCGGCCGCAGATCGAAGCCAGCGGATTCGAGGAACGGGCGACAAGAAACGCCGAAAGATCGTCGCCGTTGGCAATATGCTGCACGTAGCGACCCGAGTCGGTATGAACCGGGCAGGCCTGCATACAGGGCACGTTTTCCCGGTACCAGGTCAGATCCCGAAACTCGGCCTGAAAGTGGCTCTCTGTCCGATCCTCGGTCATTCTGGACTTCTTCGCCGCCAGCTAGTGTTCGGGCGGAAATAAGCGACCCTTGGCCGTCCATCGCCTGCCGCGAAGCTAAGCTAATATCGAAAAGCCTCGCAGGCTTCACCGCTCGATGCGCCACCCAAATAGGTGGTCTGGACGAAGGGCCAAGGCCCCTGCACCCACGAAGCGGTTAGAGGCAAAATGGCGGAAGCGCATCTGGGAAGGGAATCGCCAACCGCCAGCTCGGTCCATTCAACCGACTCGACCGTCAGACAGCGAGACAGCGACGGGCGAAGAGCTGCTCGAAGCTCTCGCTGGTCGGAGGCGGCGCTCCGAAGACGGTTTCCCACATGGTGGCGTTCTCCATGCACAGGTAGAACAGGACCCGCCCGTGCCAGTCCTCGAGTGCGCCGAAGAGATGTCCGAAGAGCCGAGTCTTTACCTCGTCCGGGTAGGTGAGCTTGCCATGGGCGTCCTGAACCATCTCCATCTGCAGGACCTTGGTCGAGCCGCCCCGCCTTCGGATCTTCGTGACCACGGGCCGGATGAAAGTCATCGATCCCATCGACACGAAGGCGACCTCCCGCGGCGAAAACAGCGACAGCAGCCGATCGGCGATGTCGCGATACTCACCTCGCCAACCTTCGTAGTACACCATCGGATGGAAGTGGAAGCCGATCGTGCAGCCGTGCTCGGCTACGCGGCGTGCCGCTCGCAGACGCTTCTCGTGAGACGCTGTTCCGTGCTCCTCGTTGCGGATGATCGTCTCGGTGGCAAGCGACCAACTGCATACAACGTTCGGTGAGATCTCACGCGCGAGCAGATCCTCGACATTGTCGGACTTGGTCTTGAGCTCCAGGACAACGTTCGGGTTTCGGGCAGCAAAGGCCAGCAGGGTGTCGAGGATGCCGCCCCGGTTCCCCCAGACGAGGGAATCGGAGGCCTGGCCGGTGCCGATGTGGTAAAAGCGCTCGGGATCCAGCTCGATGTCGCCCAGCTTGTGCGCGAGATCGGTTTCCAGCTCGGCGGTGTCGCCGTAGAAGGTCTGGATGGTGCAGTAGCTGCATCCGAAAGGACAGCCGCGCACGGCATCGATGTTGCGCAGGCCGCAGCAGACCGTGTGCTCGGAGTAGGCGGGGCAGCGACCGAAAACGGCGCCCGATGAGTCCTTCTCTCCCAGATGAACATGGCGGCGCGGGTGGCCGGAGAGAACCTCCCGAGGATAGCTCTTTTCGCATCTGGCCAACTCCCCCAGATGCGCCTCCAGGTCCCGCAGAAGAGCCTTCTTGCGCTCGCGCCCCTCTCCCCGAGCTCTGTTCTCCGCGCGGGGCCACCAGCGCTCCAAGGGCTCTTCGTTCCACATCTCGAGATCGCGAGCGGCCTGGGCTGCGGCTCGCAACTCCTGGAAGGTGAAACGGTAGGTGCCGGCCAGATCCCGCAAGTATTCACCAGTCGCCGTGGCAAGCTTGGGAAGCAGAGTCTGACCCGCGATTCGCCTGAGCTTGGCGTCATAGTCGGGAACACTCATCGGGGTCTCGGTGCCCCACTGTCGCGGCGGGCTATCTTCGTGGCAAGGGCCGGACACCACGGCGATCCTACTCCGTGAGAGTCAATGGCGGAAGCGTACGGGAATCGACCCCACCGATCCCGTGGCATCCCACGCGACCTACGGTTTTGAGGTCTGGTCAGACTCTGCCCCGACTCGTCTCACTCGTGCTCGGCCCGACGACTGGAACGGGGCCGGCATTGCTCGTACAGTGAGGATGGAACCGTGCCATGAACCCCGTGGACGCAATCGAGATCTCGCCGATAGACGCCCTGTTCGTGCACAACGCTTATGCCATCGAATTTCTCTTCTTCTATGAATCCAGGTTGGATGGGGCCCAGCTCAGAGCTGCGCTCAAGCGGGCGGCTCGCCATTTCTGGCCCGCCTTCGGTCGCTACGCCGACGGCAAGCTCCATTTCGAGCGCTACGACGAAAGCAAGTTCTACTCAGAGCGGACAGTAGATGAAACTTTCGTAGTGCCCCAAACCAGTGAAGGGTTCACAGCGCTCTCCCGGGCCTACCGATCGCCAGAGACGCGACGGCTGTTTCATCTGCGCGTGATCCATCTCCGCAATGGAAGTGTTCTGCTCCCGAAGATGAACCACCTGGTGGGAGACGGATACTCCTACTTCCATCTTCTGACGAGCCTTTCGTTGTTCTGCGGGCCTCGCCTGGCTTACCCGCTGCTCGGGCCTCTGTTTCGCTGGTTCTTCTCGCCGCATCATTCCCGCCCATGCTTTGAGCGGCCATTCACGGACAATCCGGCTTTCGAAGAAGAGCCCGAACAGCAGCTCGATTTCGTCTTCAGGAAGTATTCGGCAAAAGAGGTAAGCGATTTCGTCGCGGCGCTGCGGGCAAAACATCATCTGCCGGTCTCGACCAACGACCTGCTCAGCGCCATTGCGGTGAGGGAGATACTCGCCCATCAGCCAGACACCGGAAACCAGTCGTCAGCGCTGATCATGCCGATTGATATGAGAAGGCACCTCAAGTCACTCGGGAAGCGTTTCTTCGGCAATGGGATGATCTTCCACCGCGTGGAAGCAGATGTGGCTATGTCTGCTATGTCGAGGGAGGCGTTGGCGCTGCTGATTCGCCAATCACTTCCCGATTCCCCAGCTGCTTATTTCAACGATTTTCTGCGTCAGTTGAACCGCCAGCATGCAGAGGATCTGTTGCATCAGGCGAGGATCTACGATCCACAGACCAGCGTGTTGGTGACCAATGTCTCCAGGCTGCCGCTGGATAAGCTCCGCTTCGCAGGGACAGCGCCGAACTTCGCCTATCCCTTGATCGCGGACAAAAACGGCGCAGGCATCTTCAGGCACGCCGGACAGTACGTCATCCGCATGTCCTACTAGCGGGCGCCCGATTCTCCTGGGCTGACTATCAGGCCCATGCCGATGTGAAGATCAGCATCCTCGGCCGAACAACGGTTTTGAAGGTTGGCGGGATCCAACGGACCACAACTGTCGTCAACTGGTAACCACTGCAAAGGAAGTGACCTGCGCGGCGCTAGACAGTTGAGCGGTGTTGCCGAGAGCGGTCAGAAGTTGCCTTCTACTGCACCACCAGTGCACCACGGAAAGGGGTGGTGGTACTTTTTGAGAAAGATGACCAGGTGCTAGGATCTCATCCATGCCTAGTAAGGCCGACGTCGCCTGGTGGGTGATTCTTGGCGTGATGGCCTTGCTGCTCATCACCTTGCTAGTCTGACTAGCAGTCCCCGACCAGATCGGCCACGTTCCAGAGCCGCTCCCTACTTTGGTTTCGTGGTCGATCGCGAAAAACAGATATTGGTCGCCCAGCTTGGGATTCAGCTTTTCTTCGAGGGTGCGCGGGCGGCGGTGAACTCGCCCGCCATAAACGCATGGCTCGCTCAGACAGCACCGCCGCCAGGGATCCAGCGCGAAGACCTCGGATCGCCTTCGCTCGGTTCATGGATCCTCGCCTCGACGCCGACGCTTCGCTCGGCGCAAACTCGCAGTCTGTGGTTCTCGCAGTTGGACCGATCATCAAGGTCGTCGATGGCCGCGGGTCGGAGGGCGCATCGCGAGGCGCGCTGAGAAGCTGATTCTCGAGTGTTAGTGGTTCGCAGCGCCGAGCAAAGAGGCGCCAAAGCCCGGTGCGGTTCGCTGTCGAAAGGCGCCGTCGACCGAAGACCCACGGCCGAGACGACCTCATCCGCGGTCGAAGAAGAGGAGCCCGGTCCTTTCGGACCGGGCCCCATCACTCAGTAGATGTCGTGCGCCGTATTGTGGACATTGAACTTGCCTGTAGGCGTCACCATCCAGTCCTCATCCAGGCGCGCAATCTCTTCGAGAGTGTCGTCGTCGTAAATGATGATCTGACCGCGGCGATCCCAGCCGGAGACCCAGACCTCGGTGCCCTGGCGGTTGTACTCGAAGTGGACCGTGCGACCCCGGTCGGTCGGCTGCCAGCACTTCTCGATTTCGCCCTTGGACTTGGAGTAGGCGCAGATTTGCCGGGTCATCTCCTCGTCGGCCGCGAGCGGTGAGTCGAACCAGACCCAATCCGACTCGGGATGGGTCTTGAGGAAGAGGCCGCCACTGGCCGGTAGCTCGATCTCCCGGACGACCTTCCAGGCGTGCTCGGGGCTTCCCTCGGGATCGGCTCCATAGACCGCCATCTTGCCTTCCCCGAGATGGGTGGTGGCGTTCACCCAGCCATACTCGGGATCCTGCCAGTTGGCACCGCGGCCGGGGTGGGGCTTGATGCCGGTCTTGAACTTGGTGACCATCTCCTTCGTCTTGAGATCGACCACCACGATCTGGTCACGCATGTTCGCCGCCACCATGAAATACCTTCCGTCGT
>JAAENP010000311.1 GCA_024224155.1 bacterium | reverse complement strand
TTTTCGCATCGGTACGTGTTGAGGATAAGCCGATTCGGCAAGGCAGCCGGGCGGGGGGCTCGCCGCAAGCGCTCGGCAATCCGGCACGAAGGCCACTGTCTGTTTGCGCGCAGCGGCGCGCAGGCGAGGGCCCGACCAGCGCAGGCTGAGAAGCCCGAGGCGGCCCCCGCCCGGCTGCCTTGCCGATCGGCGCCGACGCGCGGCTGAAGGAGCGGCGCGTGGGGCTCGGAGCGAGCCTCTCCGCGCTCGCGGAGGGACCCACCGTTGCGACTCAATCGGCGCACCAACCTCAGAGCCGGTCGACACGGGGATCGACTGCTGCAACGGCCTTTTGGGCGGCGCCGAAGCGCGGACTCGGATCGGGAGGGGACATCTAGGAAAGGTTGCCCCGAGCGTGCTACACTTCGCGGCTCCGGCCGCGGTTCCGAGCCGTGGCCGAGCCTGTCAAGGAGTCAACCAGTGCCAAAGCAAAAGACCCATCGGGGCGCCGCAAAGCGCTTCAAGATCTCGGCTGGCGGCAAACTCGTCCGTCAGCAGTCGATGCACTCCCATATCCTGACCAAGAAGACCTCCAAGCGGAAGCGCCAACTTCGCCAGCAGACGGTCACTACCGGTAAGACAGCGCGCAACGTCAAAGAGATGTTGCACGGCTAGGGAGGTAACCTACCCAAAGAGACCCGTCCGGAACGAACCTGTCCGGCGGTCCGCACCGAGCGACTTGAAGTGAACGGCTCGGTGACTTACCAGCTCGAATCCAATGCGAGCGCCAGAAGGAAACGAGGTTCAAGATGTCTCGAGTAAAACGCGGTAACAAGAAGACCCAGCGCCGAAAGAAGGTGCTGAAGGCGGCCAAGGGATACTACGGCACCAAATCGCGGGCCTATCGTGTCGCGAAACAGGCAGTCGATCGCTCTCGCCAGTTCGCCTACCGGGATCGCCGTCTGAAGAAGCGCAATTTTCGTGGCCTGTGGATCGTCCACATCAACGCCGCCGCCCGCATCAACGGCCTTTCCTACAACCGGTTGATCGACGGCCTCAACAAGGCGGGCTGTGAGATCAACCGCAAGATGCTGGCCGACCTGGCCGTGCGCGACCCGCAGGCCTTCTCCGACTACGCGAACCTCGCCAAGCAGACGCTCGAAAGCGCCGCGGCGGCTGGCTGAGTCGGTGACCGCGGAGGTTGCGGTGCCCAACGACCCGTCCGATCTCGCGCAGCGTCTCGAGGACTTCGAGCGCGAGGCCTCCGCGGTAACCGATCGGACCTCGTGGGAAGAGCTGCGGCTGAAGTGGCTCGGTCGCAAGCGCGGGATCGTTCGCGGCCTGCTCTCCGAGCTGGGCGGCCTTGCACCCGAGAAGCGAAAGACCTTCGGGCAGGCCGTCAACCGGCTCAAGACCACGGTCGAAACGCGGCTGGAAGAGCTCGATGCCGAGCTCGCCGCCCAGGAGAAGGCGGCTTCTCAGCAATCGGCTGCGGTCGATGTCACGCTTCCTGGCCGACCGCCGATGGTCGGCACGGCCCATCCAGTGAGCTTGGTTGTACGCGAGATCGTGGAGATCTTCGCCGGACTCGGCTATAGCGTCGCCGAAGGGCCCGAGGTCGAGGACGATTTTCACAACTTCGAGGCGCTCAACTTTCCCGAAGATCATCCGGCCCGCGAAGAGCAGGACACGTTCTTTCTCGAGGACGGTCGCCTGCTGCGCACTCACACCTCACCGGTGCAGATTCGAACGATGCTCGATCGCGAGCCGCCAATCCGGATCATCTGTCCGGGTCGGGTCTATCGGAAAGACAATGATTTGACCCATTCCCCAATGTTCCATCAGGTCGAGGGTCTGGCGGTCGGCCGCGGCATCACCTTCGGTGATCTCAAAGGTACGCTCGAAGCGTTCTTGCATCGCCTGTTCTCGCCAGAGACCGGTGTGCGCTTGCGGCCCAGCTACTTCCCGTTCACCGAGCCTTCGGCCGAGGTCGACATCACGTGTCCGTTCTGCTCGGGCAAGGGCTGTCGTGTGTGCTCGGACACCGGCTGGATGGAGATTCTCGGATCGGGCATGGTCAATCCGCGAGTTCTTCAGCATTGCGGCATCGATCCAGCTATCTACACCGGTTTCGCCTTCGGCCTGGGCATTGACAGGGTCGCCATGATTCGTTTCGGGATACCCAATATCCGGCTCCTTTTCGACAGCGATGAACGCTTGCTGCGCCAGGTGAGAGGGTAGCCGGTGAGAAAGTCGGTCTGACCATGCAGTTTTCCCGCAACTGGCTCTCTCAATACATCGAGCTTCCGGACACTTTCGAAGCTCTGGCCGAGGGCCTGACCGGAGCCGGCCTTGCCGTCGAGGGCAGCACGACCGCCGGCGACGACATCTACTTCGACGTCGACGTCACCAGCAACCGACCTGATTGCATGAGTCATCTCGGCCTCGCGCGCGAGGTGAGCGCGGTCTTCGGAACGCCGGTGAAGGCTCCTGAAGCTCCCGTGCCCGGATCGGTGAAGATCGAGTCGAACAGCTGGGGCTCGATCGCGATCGAGGACGGAGACGGCTGCCCGCGCTATGTGGGCGTGGTCTTGCGTGGCGTTCGAGTCGGAGCCAGCCCGGACTGGCTGAAGAGCAGGCTCGAGGCGGTGGGAGTTCGCTCGATCAACAACGTTGTCGACGTGACCAACTTCGTGTTGTGGGAGTACGGGCAGCCGCTTCATGCCTTCGATGCCGACAAGCTGCGCGGTGAACGCATCATCGTCAGGTCTGCGCGCGACGGCGAGGTGCTGACGACGCTGGACGAGGAGAAGCGCGAGCTCGACCCCGAGGTCTTGGTAATCGCGGACGCGGAAGGAGCCGTGGCACTCGCGGGCATCATGGGAGGCTTCGATAGCGAAGTCACCGAATCCACGGCCAACGTGTTGATCGAAAGCGCCTATTTCAAACCGACCCGGGTTCGAAACGGTGCCAAGAAGCTCGGCCTTCATACCGATGCCAGCCATCGTTTCGAGCGCGGCGCCGATTTTGAAGGTTGCCTGGAGGCGGCGCTGCGAGCCGCGGCCCTGATTCAGGGTCTGAGCGGGGCGGAGATCGATCCGGACGCGATCGACGTCCGCGCAACGGTGACCGAGCCGCTCGAAGGAACGCTATCGCTCGCCGACCTGTGCACGTTCTCGGGCGTCGGAATCGAAGAGAGCTTCGCCGTCGAGAGGCTGGAGCGGCTCGGTTTCACGCTGCAGCCGCTCGAGAGCGATGAGCCGGCGTGGACAGTCCAGGTGCCGTCTTGGCGGCGTCACGACTTCGAGACGGATTCCTCGGGCCGGGTGTATCCGGCGTACTTCTACGAAGAGGTGCTCCGGATGCGGGGCCTCGATGTGATTCCATCGACGCTACCGGCCATTGGCGGACCGGATCGCGGTTCGGGGCGCTCCCATCGCCGACGCGAAAAGCTGCGTGGATTCCTGGCCGCCACCGGTCTGGCGGAGACCGTGACCTACTCGTTCGGCGCGGCTTCAGCCGATGGGCGATTCGAGAATCTGGTAGAGGGACCGCCGCTGGAGGTCGCCAATGCCCTTTCGGAGCAGTACGCGTACCTGAGACGGTCGCTTCTGCCGAATCTCGTCGAGGGCGCTCTCTTCAACCTGCGCCGCGAGGCGCAGGCTGTGAGGCTGTTCGAGTTCGGGCACGTGTTTCCGGGAACGGGAGCCGAGGTGGATGCTTTGGGCATTGTGATGGGCGGCACGCTGGGCAGTCCCTGGCGGCGTGGCGTCACCCAGGATCTCTTCGACTTGAAGGGGATATTCGAGGATCTGGGTCGCGAGCGGGGAGCGAAGCTGGAGTTCGAGCCTCGCGAGCTAGCGGGTTTCGTAGCCGGCACAAGCGCAAAAGTCGTTCTCTCCTCGGGCTCGGAGAGCCGCCGGCGGGTTGGCTATTTGGGCCGTGTCGAGGAGCCCGATAGTCCGGTACCCCTTTTTGCCGGAGAGATCGAGATCGAGTCTCTGGATCGTGCTGCCGTCGACGAGGTTTCGGTGCCGTCGCGGCATCCGGGAGTGTCCGTGGATCTGACCCTGACGCACGCGGTGGCCACGCCATGGCGCTCGATCGCCGCCGCGATTCGGGAGCTCGCGCCGGCGACGCTCGCGAGTTTCGAGATGATCGACAGGTACCAGGGCGAAGGCGTTCCGGAAGGAGCGGTCAACACGACGATCGCCTTTCGCTACAACGCCGCCGACCGGTCCATGACCCAGGATGAAGTCAATCGATATCACACGCGGATGACCGAGGGACTCGGGAAGAAGTTCGGCTTCGACTCGAGCCGACCTTGAGCCGACCGGAAGGTAGGGAGGTCCGATGGACTCGATGAAAGAGCTGGAAAAGCAGGCCGAACGGCTACTCGGTGAGCTGACCGAGTTGCGCCGGAAGAACCGGGTTCTCGCCGCGCGGGTCAAGAAGCTCGAAAAGGCGAGTGCCGACCTCGAGAATTCCAGGAGTTCCGAGAGCTCGGAGGGGCTCGTCAAGGAGCGAGCGGAAGTGAAGCGCCGTGTCCAGCGTCTGGTGACCCGGCTCGAAAAGCTCGACACGGACTAGCCGGCGCCAAGAGAAAAAGCCGGAGGCTCGACGCCTCCGGCTTTGGAAACCGAGCACCTTTGGAGCGCGGCATAACCAGTCGGGAGGGGACACCAAGGAATGGTGTCCCCGAGGCTCAGTCGGCGAGCGGCGGAATCCGCAGGACCTGCCCCGGGTAGATCTTGTCCGGGTGGGTGAGCATCGGCTTGTTGGCCTCGAAGATCACCGGGTACTTCATCGCGTTGCCGTACTGCTGCTTGGCGATTTTGGACAGGCTATCGCCGCTCTGCACGGTGTAGAAGGTCGCCTCGGGCTCGGGGTTCTCGATCTCGAGCTGATCGTCGACCCGGCCGATACCTTCGGTATTGCCGACCGCCAGAATGATCTTCTCTTTGTCGCCCTGCGAGCCGACCTTGCCGTTGAGCGTCGCAACGCCGTCGTCGACCTTGATCGACAGATCCTCGACCTCGAAACCGAGCCCGAGAACCATCTTGACCAGCCGGCTGGCGGCCTTGCGTTCCTGCATTCGCTCGACGTCTTCGGCACTCGGCTCGCGCACCTCGACGGTGTTTTTCGGCTCGTCGTCGTCTCCGCCGAAGAGCTTGGCTCCGGCGTCTTTCACGAAATCAAACAATCCCATGCTTTTCTCCTGTAAATGAGTAAGAAGTACCGGTGGAGACCCTAGCGCCGTCCACCGAAGAGTTTCTTGAGAAGGCTGCCACCCACTTTCTTGGCGACGTCGTCCATGATTTGACCGTCTCCGTCCGCATCGAGGAGACCACCCAGTCCGCCCAGGCCTGCAGGTAGCTTCTGTTGTAGTTGGCCGCGTTCCTGCCCGAGAGTCCGAGCCAGTGATCCGGCGTCGAAGCCCTGCTGGCTGCGGGCTTTGCCCAGCGCGCCCATGATGACCGGAGCGAGCATGGCGAGAAGCTGTCCCACCTGGCCCTGATTGATGCCGAGCGACTGCCCGAGGCCGTTCTCGACCGCGCCGCGCTTGCCGCCCAGGACGTGCTTGAGAATGCCGTTGCCGTCCGAAATGGTCTGAGAGCTGCCGAGCAGTCCTCCGAGGTTGTCGAGGGCGCTGCCGTCGTGATCTCGGGCGAGAGCGCCGAGAAGCGCTTCCGCGCCGGAGCTGCTCTGAGAGTTCTTGGCCAGCGCTCCCAGCAGCGTTCCGACCGCCGCGGGCACGGCCTTCTTGGCCGCGCCTTCGTCCAGGCCGAGTTGGTTTTGGATCTGTCCCAACTGGCTGGAACCGAGTTGAGACGTGATCAGGTCGAAGATTGAGTCCATTTGTCTGCTCCTTGGAATTTATTTGAAACCGAGGACACCGCGGACGCAAATCCGCGGAGACTCGGCTTGGCTTTGAATTAAGATCGAGGCCTGGCTCAACGGATGCCGGGAACGGCACCTGGATTGGCATTCTAGCACGCGGTGCTTGGCGATTCGGGTTGACGGGCGTGCCGACGAGCTCAGCTCGATTGCCGGATTGAAACCACGATGAACAAAGAGGAGTCGAGACCTCGGCACACCTATGCAAGCGGGTCGAGCCGTCACGAGCCTGGAACCAGGCCTCAGGGGACCGTGGGCATCGACTTTGCTACGAACGGACTGAAGATGTCGCGTGCGGGAGTCCAGAAAACTCGGTGGAGGTGTCTCCGGCTCCTGTCGTTGCTGGGTCTGCTCTCGGTTCCGCTTGCCGCGGAGCGGATAGAAATCGAGATCCCGGTGGGCACGACCGAGGGAGGGCAGGCCATTTCGGCGGAGGACGTGACCGTCGAGGTAGCGGGTCGTGCGGCCGAGGTGCTGTCGATTCGCGACGGCCGGCCGTCATCTCGGGTGGTCATCTACGTCGATGATCTTCTGTCGCCCCCTCTCTCGGTTCACAATGGTCTTCTCGAGCTGGCCGAGCAGGCGTCGAGTCTGGTGGGCCTCGGCACGGTCGAGGTGGTCTCCGCGGGCGAAGAGGTCAGACGATCGGTCCCGCCGACCCGTGCGCCCGAGCAGCTCGCCGAGGCGCTGGCCTGGCTGCGGTTGCGGACCAAGAGCGAGGGCGGGCAGCTGGTCGTTCGGGAGCGCTTCGTCGAAGAAGCACGCCTGGCCGATCTGGTCGGCAACGAGCATCTGGCGATCTCGGCGACCGGCGGGCAGCGGCTGGCCGAGATCGCGTCGCTGGTTCGTGAGGCGTTGGCCGAAGAGGCCGAGCTGCTGGGTCGTCACCGCAACCAGCTTCTGGCCTGGGCCGCGGAACAGGCCTCGAGCGAGCCCAAGATGCTCTTACTCGTGGGAGGGGGGTTCGATCTCGATCTCGAGCAGTTCTACCGCGAGATCTTGAGGCCGTTCGAGCTCGCGGAGCTGGTGGACGATCAGGTGACTCCGGAAATCGCGCCGACGATAAACGACTTGGCCAGAACTCTCTCGGCAGTCGGTTGGACCATCTGGTCCTATAGCCCCGAGGCCGCGCAAGATGCGCTGCTCGAAGGCGGCGAGGAGAAGGGGCCGGCCGAAGTGACGACCACGTACGAAGGTGGCCGAAGAGTCGATCGCACGGTGATCACGCCGCGTTTTGACGCCTTAGAGGGCCTTAGAAGGCTGTTGGGCGGTAGCGGCAAGTCGGTCCCGGAAGCGGCGCTGCTGGAGCCCCACGAAGGCCTTCGGGAGCTGACCAGAGAGACGGGTGGCAGCGTGCTGGTGGACCGTGCTCAACTCGAGAGCGCATTCGATGTCCTCAGCCGGCGTCTGGTGGTGACGGCCGAGTTGCCGGTCGAGATTGCGGATCTGGTAGCCGCACAGGCAGCGGTGAGGCCGAGCTCAGGCGACGCCGACCGAGCCCTCGGCCGCCGGTGGGTGAGTCCGGGCATGCCGGAGCTGCTCAGCGTGGTGCGGGCCCAACAGTTGCTGGACGGCGATTCGGCGGAGGGTGGCCTGTTCGTCGAGGCCATTGCGGAGGAAGCTGCGGATAGCGGCTCGCTCCGGCTCGAGGTCATCACGGCTCGCAACGTGGAGGAGTCCGAAGGCTTGCCCTTCGAGAGACTTCAGGTGACGACGGTAGCGTTTGAAGCCGACGGCCGGTTGTCGAGCGAGAGGCGCGAGCTGAGGGGCGCGCAGATCTCGGACGGCGCGTTCTCGGTGGATCTCGGGTCCACGGTATCGCCGGACTCTCCGGTGGTCGTGATCGTCGAAGATCTGCAAAGCGGGCAGTGGGGCGGGGCCTACGCTTCATTGGTGGCGGCGAGCGGCTTCGACGTCCTCGGATCGCTCGGTGGGCTTCTCCCAGCGCCGCGAGCGGTCCACCTTCTGGCGCCTCGCGAACCCCTCGCTATCGGTAAGGTCCGGATCGAGACCGTGCTCTCGGACCGGGTCAGTAAGGTCGAGTTCTACCTCGATGGCCAGCTCGAGACGGTTCGCAAGTCGCTACCTTTCTCGGTGCCGGTGACCCTCGGAAAGTATCCGGATCGACACAGTGTCGAAGCGGTGGCCTACGATTCGGGTGGGCTCGAGATCGGACGCGATCGGCTGATTCTGAATGCCGGTACTGGGACCTTCAGGGTGCGTATTGTAAGTCCGGAGGACCCCGGCGAGCCGGGGTCGCTGCTGACCGGACCGGTGGTCGTCCGCGCGGCGGTCGAGATGCCCCGGGGCTCCGAGATCAATCGGGTCCAGTTCTACTGGAACAACGAGCTCTTCGCCACCAGGTTCGCGCCGCCGTTCGTGCAGCGCTTCCCGATTCCGGCCGACGGACCTTCGGGGTTCTTCCGCGTCGAAGCCCTACTAGCGGACGGTTCGCGGACCGAGGATGTTCTGTTCATCAACAGTCCGGGCGGCAGCGAGCGAGTACGAGTCGAGCTGGTGGAGCTCTTCACCGTGGTCACCGACCGGCAGGGCCACCCCGTGACGAGTCTGCCTGCAGAGGCGTTTCGAGTCTTCGAGGACGGGGTCGAGCAGGAGGTGGCGACCTTCAGTGAGGCCGGCGACCTGCCGCTGACCGTGGGCTTGGCGATCGACTCCTCCGCGTCGATGTTCGTGAAGCTGCCGGACGTGCAAAAGGCCGCGGCGAAGTTCGTCAACGAGCTCCAATCCACCGAGGACCGCGCCTTCGTGGTTCGGTTCGGCGGCGGGCCCCAGCTGGTACGCGACACGACCATGGATCTGTCCGGTGTCGAGAAGGCGCTGTACACGCTCGAGCCCGATGGGCGGACCGAGATTTGGAAGGGCATCGTCTACTCTCTGGTCCAACTGCAGTCCGTGCCGGGCAAGAAGGCTCTGATCGTCTTTTCCGACGGGGCCGACGAAGATCCCGATTTCTCGTATCGGACCTGCCTACGTTTCGCCCGGCGGGTTGGCGTGCCGGTCTACGTGATCGTCTCGAATGACGAGATCTACCGAACCGAGGGCAAGGGCCTGACGATCCGGGGTTTCATGAATCGGCTCCAAGAGCTGGTGAGGTCGGTCGGAGGGCGGGTCTTCGTGACCCGTGTGGGCGGAGACCTGAGTGCGATCTACGGCAAGATCGACGAGGAGCTGCGCAGCCAGTACTTGCTGGGTTACTACGCCCGAGATGCCGGCGGAGAGCGTTTTCGAGAGCTCAACGTCGACGTGGACGGAACGGGGCTCAGGGCCCGGACGATCGCCGGCTACTACCGATAGGCCTTTTCGCTTATCCTCTAGCCGAGATGTTTTGGAAGAAGCTCTTAGCCGAAGGTGAGACCGCCCAGCCGACGGCTGGCGATACCGAGACCGTGCGGCGGATCGTCTCGAAACTCGAAGCCATGGAGCCCGATGAAGCTCGATACGTGGCCGCTTTCGCTTACATCCTCGGCCGTGTGGCGCACGCGGACCAGAACATATCGGCCGAGGAGACCGCAGCCATGGAAGCCGCCGTCGCCCGCTTTGGAGGCCTGGGGGACGACGAGGCGATTCTGGTGGTTCAGATCGCCAAAAGCCAGAATCGTCTGATCGGAGGCACCGAGAACTTCCTGGTAACCCGGGAGTTCGCAGAGATCGCCTCACCGGACCAGAAGGAGCACCTTCTGGACTGTCTGTTTGCGATCTCGGCCGCCGACGAGTCGATCTCGGCGACCGAGGAGACCCAGATTCGTCAGATTGCCAGCGAGCTGGGATTCTCGCATCGGCAGTACGTCGTGGCGCGATCCAGATACTCGGAGCATCGTGAAGTGATGAAGTCGTTTCGCCGTCAGACCGGGGAGAGGTAGTCCGCTGTGGAGGCCCATCGAGCTATGAGCAGCCTGGACTCCAGACGGCCCTCGCGATCGCCAAGGCGATTCGTCGGTCTGCTTCTTGTCGTCGCGGCGTTGGCTCTCGGGCTTGCTCTCCTGCGCGCGGGAACGGCGCCGGTGGTCGAGCTCGAGTCCGCACAGCCGGGAATCGGCCGGAAGTCCGAAGTGACGGTGCACCTCGAAGCCTCCGGACGAGGTCTGGGACAGGTACTGGTCGAGCTGGTTCAAGGGGAGCGCCGTACGGAGTTGGCCCAGCGCAGCTATCGAGCGCGGGCGCCCTGGGCGTTCTGGGGGGCGCGCGATACGGCCGACAGCATTACTGTAGAGGTGGGCCGCGACGCCCTTGGCGAAGCGCTGCAGGAAGGCTCGGCGGTCGTCCGAGTCGAGGCACGGCCGCCACCGGCCTGGCTGCGCAAGGGGGAAGTGGCAGTCGAAGAGCGGGAGTTCACGGTCCTGCTGCGTCCGCCGGCGCTGGGTGTCTTTTCGAGCCAGCACTATCCCGCCCAGGGGGGCTGCGAGCTGGTCGTCTACAGCGTGGGTGAGACCTCGATTCGTGACGGCGTCGCGGTTGCCGACGGATGGTTTCCCGGGTTCCCACTGCCGGGAGCTCCCGCCGGACAGCGGTTTGCTCTTTTCGCCGTGCCCTTCGACCTCGACTCGACGGAATCGATCCGCCTGATTGCCGAGGATGCGGTCGGCAATCGGGCGGCGGTGGCCTTTGTGGATCGACTGCAACAGCGCGCCTACGATCGGGATCAGATCAAGCTCTCGACCGGCTTCATGTCCAAGGTCGTGCCCGAAATCCTCGCCAACTCGCCGTCGGTACGGGAGGCGAGTGACCTGCTGAGCACCTATTTGAGCATCAATCGCGACCTGCGAGCCCGCAACACGCAGGAGCTGTCCGACCTGGCTGCTCGGAGCAGGCCCGAGTTTCTCTGGAGCGAGTCCTTCTCGGGGCTGCCGAACGCCCAGGTGATGTCCTCCTTTGCCGATCGGCGCACCTATTCCTTCGAGGGAAAAGCGGTGGATCAGCAGGACCACCTGGGATTTGACCTGGCCTCGGTGAAGAGAGCTCCGGTTCCGGCCGCCAACCGGGGCGTGGTGGTGCTGGCTCGCTACTTCGGGATCTACGGCAACTCCGTGGTCGTCGATCACGGCTACGGCCTGATGAGCCTCTATGGACACCTCTCGACCCTCGAAGTCGAGCCCGGCCAGCAGGTCGAGAAGGGACAGTCCTTGGGCAGGACCGGCGAGACCGGGCTGGCCGGTGGCGACCATCTTCACTTTACGATGCTGCTCCAAGGCAAGGCCGTGAACCCGGTCGAGTGGTGGGACGAGGCCTGGATTCGGAATCGCCTGAAAGCCAAGCTGGGGCCGGCGTTCGCTGGAGCCGGGAGTCCCTGACGATGTCGACTCGGGTCCACAACTTCGGCGCCGGCCCGGCAGCTCTGCCGCTGGCAGTCATCAACCGGATACACAGCGAGCTTCACGACTTCGCCGGCACCGGTCGGTCGATCCTCGAGCTCAGCCACCGGAGCCCCGAATACAACCGTGTGCATGAAGGGGCGAGATCGCGCCTCCTGCGGCTGCTCGACGCGGAGGCTGATTTCGACGTCCTTTTCATGGGCGGCGGAGCGCGAACTCAGTTCAGTCTCGTACCGATGAATCTGCTCGAGCCGGGGCAGCAGGGGGACTACCTGGTTACCGGGCGCTGGAGCGAGCTCGCGTTAGCTGCCGGCGAGCAAGCGGGAGCTGCTCGCTCGCTATGGAGCGGCAAGGATGAGGGCTATCGTGCGGTGCCCCGGCGGGTCGAATACAAAGTCGGCGACGACGCGGCCTATCTTCACTACACGAGCAACAACACGATCTACGGCACTCAATACCCGGCCGCTCCCGAGGCCGACGGTGTTCCGCTGGTCGCGGATGTGTCGTCCGACTTCCTGAGCCGGCCGTTCGAGCTCGCCGGGCACGCTCTGGTGTACGCGGGCGCTCAGAAGAACCTGGGGCCGGCCGGAGTCACTGTGGTGGTCATCCGGCGCGATGTCCTCGAGCGAACGCGCACGGATCTCGCGGACATGTTCAGTTACCGAGCGGTTGCCGCCAAGCGCTCTCTCTTGAATACGCCGCCGGTGTTTGCGATCTACGCCATGGGCTTGGTTCTGGAGGATCTGGAGGCCCGGGGTGGCCTCGTAGCCGCGGACCGGCGAAACCGAGAGAAGGCGGAGATTCTCTACCAAGCTCTCGAGCGCTCGGACGGCTTCTATGTCGGACACGCAGAAGCCGAGAGCCGGTCGTGCATGAACGTGACTTTCCGGATCGCCGGCGATGACCTCGAGCCGAGGTTCCTCGAAGAGGCCGAGAGGCGCGGCCTGGTGGGGCTCAAGGGGCACCGGTCGGTGGGCGGCATCCGAGCCTCGATCTACAACGGCGTCGAGCTGGCTTCGGTCCAGGAACTCGCGGGCCTTCTGGACGAATTCCGCTCCGCGGCCGGCTCCTAGCTCAATCCCGGTCCAGGAGCTCCGCGGCGCGGGCGGGGTCGCCGCTGTTGTCGGCCGGCTCCAGCCCGAGGGCCGCGCACATGACGTTGTAGAGGTGGTAGTTCTCGATCGGGCCGATCTTCGCTCGGCTGCGGAAGGACGGCCCCTTGGCGATCAACAGGGCTCCCATCGACTCGCGCCATTGGTCGTAGCCATGGGAGCCTCCGTCAAAGCAACGAGGGCATTGGGCGAGATGGTCCCTGGTAGTGACGCTCCAGCCGGCGTCGGCAATGCCCACGATTCTCGGAATGCGCTCGTGGCCGGAGAACTCGAACCGGTCGGGGATCTCATCGCGACCGTAGACGGCGAGATGTGGATGAGCCCCGGCGAGCGCTCTGAAGACCTCCTCGACGTCTTCGTCCGATGGCCACAGGCCGAGGATCGGACTCCAGTCGACGACCCCGGCCGTCTCTGGATCGACATAGTCGTCGAGAAAAATGATCCGGCTGCCGGAGGTCGCCGCCATGCCGTGGTCCGAGACGATCATGAGATTGACGCTCGATTCCAAGCCGCGCCGCTCGAGGCCCTCGACCAGTCGTCCCACGGCCCGGTCGACAATGCTCAGTGCCCTTGCCAGCTGTTTGGAAGGCTGCGGTCCGTAGCGATGGGCACCGTCGTCGACGTTCGAGAAGTAGAGCGTCAAGAAGGCGGGCCGCTCCGGAGGCGGTAAATCGAGCCATTCGAGAATCAGGTCCACCCGGTCCTCCGGACTCATATCGCCGTCGTAGGTCAGATAGTACGAAGGACGGACCCCGAGAATCTCGGCCTCGCTGCCGGGCCAGAACAGCGGCGCGGTGCGGAGGCCCTGGCGCTCGGCCGTGACCCAGATTGGCTCGCCTCCGTACCACTTGCCGTCGCCCACCGCCTTGCGGTTGGAGAGGCCGAAGCGCTCACGGCTGCCTGGATCGAAGACATTGTTGGCCACGAGACCGTGCTCGGCGGGCCGCAGCCCGGTAACGATCGTGTAGTGGTTCGGAAAGGTCTTGGTGGGGAAGGACGGGATCAAGCGCTCGGCGTGGACCCCCTCGGCGGCGAGCCGCGAGAGCGCCGGGGTGACTCCACGTTGGAGAAAGTCCCAGCGAAACCCGTCCAGGCTGACCAGGATAAAGGCCGGCGGGTTGTCAGGCAGCCGATCTTCCGGGGCGACCTTGGCCTCGGGAGTGCTCGGAGTGGGCGCCGTGGCGCAGCCGACCGCGATGACGGCGAAGCAGGCGGCCACCAGTTGCTTGAGGTTTCGGGTTCGAAGCACTCGCGCTTCGGTCCTTGCGGGCTCTACTCGGCGCCGTCAGCGGGTGCAGTCGAGGAAGACGCGCCCGCCGGGGCCGGAGACACCCTCGGTTGCGAACCGGCGAGGTGGTAGAGGCTCAATCGGCCTCGGGTCGGCCTTCCTCGTCGTCTTCGGTTTCTTCCGCCTCGTCTTCGACGACTTCCAGGTTGTCGTTGAGCACGACCTCGGTCTCTCGGACGGCTGAGCCCCAGTCAATCGTCGGATCGTTCGCCGGGTCGTTTTGCGGCACCTCGAGGGCCTCGGCGAATTTCTTGGCTTCGCGCCGCTCGGTTTTTCGCGCGTGCTTTTCGCGTCTCTTCTGCTGGCGGGCCCGCTCGCGCTGGCGACGGACCATGGATGCTTGATTAGCCATAAATACCTCACAATGGCTGCCGGCTTCCGCGCCGACGGTCCAACAGCCCACTGCCAGTGTAGCAAACCCGGCGTCTGCCGTGCGCGGAGCCGACCCGTGCCACGCCTACTTCGAGACGGGAACTTCGAGGAGCTGGCCGGGATAGATCTTGTTCGACTTGAGGCCGTTCTGGCTCTTGACCGCGGCTACCGTGGTGTCGTGTCGGCTGGCGATCCGCCAGAGACTGTCGCCACGATCAACGAGATAGGTTCGGACCGGCCGGCCCGACACGAGGCTCTCCAGGTACTTTCTGTACGGCTCGGGGAAGACGGCCACGTGGTAGTGAGGCGGCCTGCGCTCGTAGGTTGCTTCGAGCACTCCCTGCGCCTCGAGCGACAGCAAGACTCGCTCCAGCCATGCCCGGCAGCCCCTGTTGTTGGGGCGACGCAGATCGAGCGCCATGCCGGTGGGGTGGACTGAGCGCGGCGACGCGTTGCGAGGCTGGTAGTTACGGGGGCGGGTCAAGCTGGTGACCACCATCTCCTCACCGCAGGCGGCCGAATACTGCTGGCCCAGGCGCTCGACGAACAGCTTGACCTCGGGGCGCGAGTAGGGGAAGGAAACGCCCTTGAGACGGTAGACGTGATTGGAATGGACGGGCACGAGCCAGCCGTTCGTGACGAACCGCTGCACCTGATTCTTGGTGCTCAGAAACGTGAAGTCGTGGTTTCTCGCTTGGACGTTCTGCCGGTCGAGAGAACGGGTGGTGCCGCGAAGGCTTTCGGCCCGGGCCGGCACCGCCAGCAGCAGGAGGATCGACGCAGCCACACCCGCGATCGTCCGTTCCCGCAGTGTACCGATCCCTATCCTCATGGCGGCCTTTCCTGAGCACCGCCGCGCCAGTCGCATGCTGCCTGGGCGGCAAGACGCCGCAATCTACCACAAACAAAGGACAACCTGCGAATCTCAGCGCTTCGCTGGCCTAACTTGGCGAGGCTTCGAGGCGTGTCCCGCTGTTAGTATCCCGCTTGGTGCGTCGCACCCGGCGAGGTTTCTCAATGGCGAAACGAGACGAGCGGCCACACGCACGCCAGCGCGGTAACCAGCGCCGAGCCATCGGACCCCGGCTGCGCAAGGTGCTTGCCGTCGTCTTCGGCTTGTTCGCGTTGCTCACGGTCAACTCCGTCTACCTGGTCGGCGTGAGACTGCTCGAGTGGTCGCGCGGCGAGGTCTACCAGAACTGGTTCTACCTGGTCATGTTTCTGGGTCATCTGGTGCTCGGTCTGGTGCTGATTCTGCCCTTCATCGTGTTTGGCGCGGCTCACACGCGCAACGCCTACAACCGCCCGAATCGGCGAGCCGTCTGGGTGGGCTACGGGCTGCTCGCGGTGGCGGTGGCTCTGCTGGCCTCGGGCGTGGTGCTGACGCGGATCGAGGGCGTGATCGTGGTCAAGGACCCCGCCGTGCGTTCGGTGGCGTTCTGGATCCACGTCCTCACTCCGCTGGTTGCGGCCTGGCTGTTCGTGCTCCATCGACTGGCGGGCCCGCGGATCAAATGGCGTGTCGGCGGCCGCTGGGCCGCGATTGCGGCGGCGGTCGCGATCGTGCTTCTGGTCTTGCAGGCCAAGGATCCGCGCAGCTGGAACGTGGAGGGACCGGCCTCGCGTGAGCAGTACTTCTTCCCGTCGCTGGCTCGGACCGCGACGGGCGACTTTATCCCCGAGCGGGTGCTCATGAACGACCGCTATTGCGAGTCTTGCCACGAGGACTCACACGAATCCTGGACCGCGAGTGCGCACCGGCTGAGCTCGTTCAACAACCCGATCTACCGGTTCTCGGTCAGGGAGACCCGTAAGGTCGCGCTCGAGCGGGATGGCGATGTTCAGGCGGCCCGGTTCTGTGCCGGCTGTCACGATCCGGTGCCGTTTTTCAGCGGCAAGTTCGACGATCCGAACTTCGACGACGTCAACGATCCCACCGCGGACCAGGGCATCACCTGTACGGCGTGTCACGCGATCACTCACGTCAACAGCCTCAGAGGCAACGGGGACTACACCCTCGAAGAGCCCCAGCACTACCCGTTCGCGTTCTCTGACAGCAAGGCTCTACGGTGGATCAACGAGCAACTGGTCAAGGCGAAGCCTGAGTTCCACAAGCGCACCTTCCTCAAACCGCTGCACAAGACGCCCGAGTTCTGCGGCGGGTGCCACAAGGTGCACTTGCCGGAAGAGCTCAACAAGTACAAATGGCTTCGCGGACAGAACCACTACGACTCGTATCATCTGAGCGGCGTTTCCGGCCACGGCGTCGCCAGCTTCTACTATCCGGACAAAGCCGAGCACAACTGCAACGGCTGCCACATGGCGCTGGCGCCGTCGGATCAGTTCGGAGCACAGGACTTCGACGACTCGGGAGAGCTCAAGGTCCACGATCATCTGTTTCCGAGCGCCAATACCGCGGTTCCGCAGCTGCTCGGTTTCGGTCCCGAGGTGACCGAGGCGCATGAACGGTTCAACGAAGGCGTCATGCGAGTCGATCTCTTCGGGATAAAAGAGGGCGGCCGAATCGATGGTGAGCTGATCGCGCCGCTACGGCCGGAGGTTCCCACTCTCGAGCCCGGCCGGAGTTATCTCCTCGAGGCGGTGATCCGGACGCTCAAGATGGGGCACCATTTCACCCAGGGGACCTCGGACTCGAACGAAGTCTGGCTGGACATCACCGCCTCCTCGGGAGACCGCGTCGTGGGCAGAAACGGCGCGATGCGCGAGGACGGCCTCGTCGATCCATGGTCGTTTTTCGTCAATTCCTATGTTCTCGATCGGAATGGCGACCGTCTGGATCGGCGCAATGCACAGGACATCTTTGTGTCGCTCTACAACCACATGATCCCTCCAGGTGCGGCCGATGTCGTCCACTACAAGCTGGACGTGCCAGCGGACGCGGTTGGCAGCCTGACTGTCGACGTCGAGCTCAAGTTTCGCAAGTTCGACGCCATCTTGATGAAGTACATCTACGGTGAGGACCACGTCAACCAGCTGCCGGTCATGGTTCTGGCCACGGACTCGGTAACGTTTCCGATCGCCGCTCGTCGAGAGACCGTCGGCAACGAGCCTTCCGATATCCCGGAATGGCAACGCTGGAACGACTATGGCATCGCACTGCTGCGCAAGGGCGGCAAGACGAAGGGCGAGTTGCGCCAGGCCGAAGTCGCTTTCCGCCAGGTCGAAGCGCTCGACCGCCCGGACGGGCCGCTCAATCTGGCGCGGGTTTACATAGCGCAGGGAACGGTGAGCGATCAGGCCATCGTGGCACTCGAACGCGCCGCGGCGTTCGACCCTCCCGCGCCGACCTGGTCGGTCGCCTGGTTCACCGGTCTGGTCAACAAGCAGAACGGGTTTCTGGACGAGGCGATCGCCAACTTCCGCTCGATCGTCGATCTGGACGACGCCGAGACCCGCAGCCGCGAGTTCGACTTCAGCCAGGACTACAGGCTGCTCAATGAGCTCGGGCAAGCCCTGTTCGAGCGGGCCAAGCTGGAGCGGCGCCGAGAAGGCGGTCGGCGCGAGGAGCTTCTGGGACAGGCCCGAGACGAGTTCTTGAAGGTGCTGGAGCTCGAGCCGGAGAACGTCACCGCGCACTTCAATCTCGACCTCATCTACAAGCAGCTCGGTGAGCGCGAGCAGGCGCGTCATCACTTTGAGCTCTATCGCAAGTACAAACCCGACGACAACGCCCGGGGCCGGGCCATCGCCAAGCACCGGGCGGAGAATCCAGCGGCCGATCACGCGGCCGAAGCGATCGCGATCTATGACCTCCAGCGGGCGGGGGCCTACGGGCTGAGCGGAGAGTAGTCGCCCTGGTAGTGACAAGAGGAAACTGGGGATGAAGGACGAGGACAAAAGGCCCGACCTGCCCGGCGCGGAAAACACCACCGGTGACGACGCCGTTATCGGGGTGTGGTTCAGACGGTCGCTCGTTGTGATTGCGGTGATCGCGCTCCTGATGGCGGCCGTGCTTCTGTGGCGGGCGAGGCCCGGCGAAGAGAAGGCCGAGGTCGAGATCGAGACCGAGGCCCCCGAGCGCGTGGTCGAGACCTCTGTGGCGCCCTCGATTCCCTTCGCCGATGTCACGCTCGAAGCCGGCGTCGACTTCGTCCACACGAACGGCGCCGAAGGCGGAAAGCTGTTGCCGGAGACCATGGGCTCCGGAGCGGCGTTCTTCGACTATGACAACGACGGCGACCAGGATCTTCTGCTGGTCAACTCCAGCTACTGGCCTACAAGCGGCCACAGCAATACCGGCGTTACGAGCAGGTTGTACGCGAACGACGGGTCCGGAGCCTTCACCGATGTGTCACGCGAGGTCGGCGTGGGCGTCTCTCTGTACGCCACCGGTGTTGCGGTAGGTGACTACGATGGCGATGGTCGTACGGATGTGTTCCTGGCGGCGGTCGGAGAGAATCGGCTGCTGCGCAACACCGCCGCCGGCTTCGTAGACGTTACGAGCAAAGCCGGAGTTGCCGGATCGCCGGAATCCTGGTCGTCGTGTGCCGCTTTCTTCGACGCCGACAACGACGGCGATCTCGATCTCTACGTTTCGAACTACGTCAAGTGGTCGCGGGAGATCGACGAAGAGGTCAACTATCAGTTGACCGGGGTCGGGAAGGCCTACGGCCCCCCCGTAAACTATGAGGGGACGTATCCCTTCTTCTATCGCAACCGAGGCGATGGCACCTTCGTGGACGAGTCCGAGGCCGCCGGCGTGCGCATCAGCAACGAAGCCACAGGAGTTCCGGTGGGCAAGGGGCTGGGCGTGCTGCCGATCGACCTGGACGGCGACGGCCTTCTGGATCTATTCGTCGCCAATGACACGGTGCGAAACTTTCTCTTTCACAATCTGGGAGATGGGGTTTTCGAGGAGGTGGGGGAGTTCTGGGGGCTCGCCTACGGCCGCGAGGGCGAGGCCACCGGCGCGATGGGCGTCGACGCCGGCCACTTCCGCAACGACACCGAGCTCGGCTTCGGTATCGGCAACTTCGCCAACGAAATGACCTCGCTGTACCTGTCGCAGGGAGATCCGACGTTGTTCGCCGACGAGGCGATCGGCGAGGGTATCGGAGCCCCGAGCCGGCTGGCGCTGTCGTTCGGACTGCTCTTCCTCGACGCCGATCTCGACGGCCGGCTCGACATCGTTCAGACCAACGGCCACCTCGAAAGCGAGATCAATACGGTCGATCCCAGCCAGACCTACGAACAGGCTTCGCAGCTGTTCTGGAACGCGGGACCCAACGCTCGAGCCGGCTTCGTATCTCTGACAGGCGCCGGCGTCGGCGACCTGACCCGCCCGATTGTCGGACGTGGCAGCGCCTACGCGGACATCGATGGGGACGGGGATCTGGACCTGGTCATGACCCAGACCGGCCGCCGGCCTTTGCTGCTGAGAAACGACCAGAGTCTCGGCAACCACTGGCTGCGTGTGCGACTGCTCGGGAAGGCGCCGAACCGCGAAGCGATCGGCGCCCGACTGGTCCTTTCAGCGGCCGGAACCACGCAGCGTCGGACCGTGACCCCCACCAAGAGCTATCAGTCGCAGTCTGAGCTGCCGGTGACCTTCGGTTTGGGAGACGCGCAGAACGTCGAGTCGCTGATCGTGATCTGGCCCGACGGAACCGAGCAGGAGCTCGCGGTCGACGGAGTCGACCGACTGTTGGAATTCGAGCAGCCTTAGCTCGGCCAAGAAAAAGGCCGGCGCTCGGCGCCGGCCCTTTCGTTCTTGCGGATTTGGAGGGTTCCTACGGATTGACGATCTCGTTCACGTCGGGGCGATGCGGTTCGTCGTCGCGGGCTCTCGGCTCGACCGGATCGTGCTCGTTCCAGCCGTCGTCCAGAGCCAGTTTGCGGTTGATCTCAGCCCATTCCGGATCTTCTGCCTCGGTCTCGACGATCGCGTCGATCGGGCACTCGGGCTTGCAGAGGCTACAGTCGATGCAGGCATCCGGATCGATGACCATGAACTCGTTGCCGTAGTCTCCTTCGTGCTCGTATTCGCCCGGATGGATGCAGTCGACGGGGCAGACCTCCACACAGGTCGCGTAACGCTCGCCCAGACATTTTTCGGTGATGACGTATGACATGCGTCTCCCTTCTCTCGGAATCTCTCCTTATGCTCGCCGTTATCGGCTTCGCAGTTGCTGCATTATAGGTCAATCTCAATGGCCGGACCAAGCCCTTGCGCCTCGGAATCCGGTCCCGCACGCGACCGTGTCATTCCGAGCGAGAGCGAGGAATCTCGATGGGAAACGCCACGGTGGCGATGTCTCGGTGTGGGCCTTAGATGCAGGCCTCGGTGTAAACTGACAGGTCGCCGACAATCTTGGTGTCGCTCTGGATGATCAAAATGTTTGTCTCCACGGTGACGTCGGCGGTCGCATCCAGGAGGAGACTCGGGCCGAACTCGACCTGCTCGGCCGTGATCGACTGGGAACCTGAGAGCGTGCCCGTGCGTGTTTCCAGGGCGGCACAGGCACGCAGGCAGAACTTGCCGTAGGCCGTGCCCCAGCGTCCGTCCTGGCTGCCGTTGGTGACCGAGCCGCGGGTGTCCGCGTACTGGTTGTAGACCCAAAAGCAATCGGTTTCCAAAGGATCCTGGCTGATCGAGGAGTAGTCCCCCCAGCGATTGGTGCTGCCCGAGAAGGAACGGAAGTAGTGGTCGACGCCGGCGCGCACCGTCTCGGAGCCGCGATTTGTTCCAGCGGGGTCGGAAGGATCGCGGGTGGCGAAATAGGCGCCGGCGAACAGGCTCGGACCCGAGGCCGAAAAGCCGAAGCCCAGCGCTCCGGAGCCGTTGGTCATGACCGAGGGAAAGTAGGTGTGGGTGCCGGGGGCGAGGTCTTCGCCGCCGATATCCCCCTGGTCGGTGAGCAGCGTTTCGGGTGGGTCGATTCCGTTCGACAGGGTGGTCGTGTCTAGCTGCCACCAGTGGGCCGTGGCCTGGCCGGCATCGGGGCCGGTCTCGGGCTCGATCGTCGCCGTCAGGTAGAGCTGACTGTCTCTCCACACCGAGTCCAGGGCTCGGCGGTTGTTGGTCGCGATCAACGCTGTCGAGCCCGGCTGCGGTGCGTCGGGAATGGCGGAGCCGAGATCGCCGACGTTGACTAGCTCTTGGGTGAAGGTCGGTGAGGCGCTCGCCGGATCGTCGATTCTCACGATCTGGACGAGGTTGTCGGTTGCGGGGGGCTCGCTCAGACCGGAGTAGGAAACCAGAAAGGTCCCGACGTTGGTCGGACTGGTGGGCGGCGAGCCGAAGACGTGGGCTGGCTGGGTGGTCGTTGCGAAGCAGTCCGCGCAGGTGTAGGGATCACTCGGTCCGTAGACCGTCGGCGTTCCCCCGGCGTAGAAGCCGCCGCCGGTCCCTTGGGTCTTGGACACGACCCATAGCCGGACGCCGGCGAAACCGGGGGTGCAGCCGGGGTCGACGCTCGAGCTGAAACAAAACATGTTGGTCGTGATGTAGACGGCTTCCTCGTCGATCGCGAAGCCGGGATAGTCCGCCCAGCGGTCGAAGCCCGAGATCATCAACCTCGAGGGGATCGAAGTCTGGTACCAGGTTCCCTCGGGATTGGAGTCGTCGGAGACGGCCAGCAGGATCCGCGACTCCTTGGTGGCCGGCGGGACCTCTCGCTGCTCCAGAGCCACCACCACGAAGCGGCCGGCGAAGTGGTCGTAGCGAATCTTGGGATCGAAAAGCGCCGTCACCGGAGCAAGTGACGAGAAGAAATCGGCCAGCGCCGTGTCGAGCTTCAAGGTTCCGTTCTTTTCATGAATGCGCACGGTCACGTTGGTCACGTTCATCAGGTGCCCGGTCCCGGCGGCGGCATGGGAATCCGGCGGTATGAAGAACGAGCCTTCATGGACGTTGTTGGTGTCGAAATCGTTGGTGTCGAAACCGGCTAGAAGTGCCGGGCCCTCGGGCTCCGGACTGTCGCCCGTGAGCCCGTCCGCCGCTTGCGCTCCGGCCCCGGTCGCACCGGGGAATCCCAGACCTCGGCTGCCCGGCTTCGGTGCTCCGGCGGTGGGAACCTCCGCCGTCAGTTTTCTGGCCTCGAAGACGGAGGACGGCGCGCGAATCGGTTCGGCGACTCGCGGCGCCGTCGCGACGACGAGCGGATCGACATCGATCGGCACAAGGCCCGACGGCGCAATTGCCGACCGGAGTGGGCCGGTGTCCGGCGCTCGCTCGCGCACGGGTCGCGCGATGCCATCGGTTGTTTGATCTTGGGTGGCTGCGAGGGTCGCTGTTCTGGTTTCGGAGGTCCTTGCCGGCGCCCTCGAGGCGCATCCCAGCCCGAGTGCCGCGACGCCGAGGATCACGAGGACCACAAGGCTCCCGGAGCTCATGACTCGACGCAGGCAACGCACGACGCCGACAGATTGCCCGAAGACCCCAACGCGAGTCAACGAGCCATTCCGCAGCCGGCTCTTGATAGTCTCGGATTTCTCTCCGTGTTACGCTTCGATTCCTTACGGAGAAGCTCCTCAAACCGGGGTTTTCAGCCCAATTCGTCCGGCAGGATCACGGAATGGGAAACGGGCCATCACAACCGCACAAGAAGGGCAATGACCGGATCGATCTGAACCGCGCGGTTCAGCTCAGATTCTCGAAATTCCAGGACTTCCTGACCGAGATCGCCGGCAACATCTCGCCGGGTGGGATGTTCGTCGGCTCGGAGAACCCACAGCCGCCCGGCGAGCAGTTCGAGTTCGAGTGTTCCCTGGCCGATGGCTATCCGCTGGTGAGTGGACGCGCCGAAGTGGTCTGGGTCCGGCGGCTCTCGATGTCCGCCGATGAGCCGTGCGGGATGGGGGTTCGATTCCTCGATCTCAACGAGGGCAGCGAGGAGCTGATTCGGCGAATCGTCGAAGAGAGGCTCAAGGCGGGAGACTCGACTTTTGATCTGGAGGGCGAAGTCGGCGAGGTCACCGAAGCCGGAGAAGAACAGCCCTCTGGAGCATTGTCCGACGAGATCCTGGCTGCCGCCGAGACACTGGTCGAGGCAACGGATGTCGAGGCCGACGCGGGAATGCCCCTTCAGGAAACGGCGGTCGAGAGCTCGCTGGATGCCGGATCTGTTACTTCGCCTCCCGAGCCCTCGCCGGATGCGGCGCCGGAAGTGCCGCCTCAACCTCCGGAGACCGACGTACTCGAGGTCGAGCTCGAAGAGCCGGGCGACCCGGTGTCGGGCAGGCCCGACCGAGAGCGGCCGCCGGAGCGGGAGCCGCTGACCTTCGAGCCCTCGGAGACCGCCTGGGCGGCGCCGCCGCCGGAAGATTCCCCACCGGGCGAGCTCGAAGAGCCCGAACCGGAGCTCGCGTTCGAAGGTACTCCTTCGGTGCCGGAGTCCATTCGCGAATCGGCCCAGGCCTCGGTCGATGTACCCGCCGCGCCGCCGCCGGCGGTCGGCGTCGGCGGGGCGCGTTCGGCCCGGAGGAGGCTGGGGGTTGGCCGATTCCTCGAACTGGCGGTGTTCGGTCTGCTTGCCGGCGTCTGTATGGTCCTGCTCTTCAATCAGTTCTGGGTGCGCCCGCGGATCGAGGGCCTCGAAGCGAGGCTGGGGGAGCTGACCGGCAGCTCGCGGGTCGGCGGTCCGCCCGGAGTCGAGCGAGCACAGGAGGACCGGGTGGCCAAGAATGAAGCCGGTGGAGAGAGTGCGACAGACGCGATGGCATCGGCGGCGGTTCCGGATTCGAGCGCCGCGCCGGCCACCCAGGTCGTCGATACCAGCTCCTCCCCGCGGGAGAGAGTGCGCGAGGTCGTGCAGGAGTGGGCGCAAGCGTGGTCGGAACGCCGAGTGGACGAGTACCTTTCTTACTACTCGGTGGGTTTCGTGCCGGCTTCCGGAGTGGCTCGAGCGGCCTGGGAAGATCGCCGTCGAGAGCGCCTCCTCAATCAAGGTGCCATTCGAGTGACCGTGGTCTCGCTGGAAGTGCAAGAGACGTCGCCCAACGAGATGCGAGTGACGTTTACCCAGTCGTATCAGTCGGACACCTTTCGCGATCGTGTCCGCAAGACCTTGCGGATGGTGCGGGAGGATGATGCCTGGAAGATCGCCGAGGAGATCGTGATCCGACAGCTGCCCTGGTAGGCCTGGTTGGGCGTGACCGATGACCCGATGAGCTCACCGAGCGGGGTGCGAGAGTTCTTCGCCAGCGTACCGTTCAACCGGTTCCTGGACTTCGAGCTGGTTGCGTGCGACGAAAGGAGCTGTGTCGTGACCATGCCGGTGCGCGAGGAGTTTCGGCAGGAGGGAGGTGTGGTGCAAGGAGGCCTGGTAGCAGCCTTTGCCGACACCGCATCGGCCTACGCCTTCGTGTCGAGTCTCGGCCAAGACGAGACCATGACCGGAGTCGAGTTCAAGGTCAATTTTCTCGAGCCCGCGAGACTCGAGAACGGAGCCCTGGAGGCGGTGGCCCAGGTAGTGCGGCGTGGACGTCGTCTGGGGGTCTCCGAGGTGCGTGTCTCTCAGAGCGGCAGGACGGTCCTGACCGGGCTGTTTACCTATCTTTTCAAGAAGCGCTGACGACCGCGAAGGAAACACCGAACAGGGTCGCTGGTTGCGACCGACCGCCGGTGCCAATACCGCCACCCTGGGCGCCGCGCGCTCGGCCGGGAACCGAGCGGGAGCCGGAGCGGTCTAAACTCGCGACATGCCAAGAAAACATGCTGTTGCCGTTCCCGTCGTCTCGCCGATTCTCTCCTTCTCGGCTCTTGGCGCTCTTGGAGCCCTCTTGGTGCTGGCGCTCAGCGCCGCCCTGGCCTGCGCCCCGGCCTCGGGTGGATCCGCACCCGTCGGGGGTGGAGCTTCGGGGTTGCCGGGGCAGGCTCCAACGGAGGGCGCTTCGCTGACGGGAAACGGAGAAGAAGGCTGGAATCCCGAGGTCTGGTGGCAGGAAGTCGCCCGGCTCATTGACGAGCAGAAGTTCCAGGCCGCCTCCGAGCAGGTTGGCGATCTCCTGGCCGAAGCCAAATCCCGTCTCGATACTCCGAACTGGACCCGCGCCCTGATCGAGCTCGTGCAGCTCGAGACCGGGCTGCACGGCTATGAAAAGGCGGTACGGCTTCTACGCAGCGAGCCGTGGCCCGATGACGCCATTTCCAGAGCGGCTCTCGAGCTCTACTACGCGCATGGACTGGTTCACTACCTCCAGGTGTATTCCTGGGAGATCAGGCAGCGCGAGCAGGTCGCGTCGTCCGGCGAGATCGATCTCAAAGCCTGGACGGCCCAAGAGATCTTCGCCGAAGCCGATCGTGCCTACGGTCGTGTCTGGGCCACTCGCGGAGACCTGGGAGAGCTCGAGCTGGCGACCCTGTCGCGCTATCTGACGCCCAACAACTATCCGGGAGGCATTCGCGACACGTTGCGGGACAGCGTGACCTATCTTTGGGTCGAGCTGCTCGCGAATTCGTCTTTCTGGAGCGCCCGAGAGTCGAACGAGGCCTACAGGCTGGATCTTGCCGCCCTGCTCACCGACGCCAGGCCGGCGGTGGCAACGGCGGGCGACCGGCATCCTCTTGCCAGGCTGAGCGAGCTACTGGGCGATCTGGAGCACTGGCATGCGTCGTTGGACCGGCCGGAAGCGGCTTTTGAAGCGCGGCTGGAAAGGTTGCGCCGGCTGCACTCAACGTTCACGCAGACGGACGACAGGGACGCGATCTCCGACGACTTGCGCTCGCGACTGGACAGACTCGGGCGTCAGCGGTCGTGGTGGTCGATGGGGATGTCACTGCTGGCCGAGTTCGTGCGCTCGACGACCGATCCCTGGGCCCTGGTGGAGGCCCGGCGCCTGGCGCTCGCCGGCGAGGAGGCCCACCCGGAGTCTCTGGGCGCCGGCCGCTGCCGACACATCGTCGCCGGGATCGAGGCTCCGGCCTACTCGGTGACCTCGATGTCGACCGACGGCGCGCCTCGTCGATCGATCGAGGTCCGGCACAAGAACCTCGGAAGGATCTATTTCCGGGCTTACGCACTGGACCTCTTCGAGGTCGTGGAAAACAGTCGCGACTACCGGCTGCTGCCCGGCTACAACGAGATCGAAGACATGATCTCGGGTCTAACACCCTCCGCGAGCTGGAGCGCGGAGCTTCCGGCTACCCCCGACTACCGGGAGCACCAGACGTTCGTCGTCCCCGCGCTTGAAGACAGCGGCTTTTATCTGATTGTCGCATCGGCAGAACCGTCATTCGACGAGCGTGGCAATGAGCTCGAGGCGTTCTATCTCAATCGATCGGACGTGGTTCTGGTGTCGAGGCCCGAGCGCACGAATCTCGAGGTTTCGGTTGTCTCGGGCTCGACCGGAGATGCGCTCTCCAATGTCGACGTCTATCTCTATCGCTTCAACTACAGGCGCAAGGGACACCATCGCGCCGAGGTCAAACGCACCGGTCGGGACGGTGGCGTGGTCTTTGACCGTGATGGTGACGGCGAGACCTATTTTCTCCTGGCCCGTCATGGCGATGACGTGGCCCTGGACGAGTGGCGGCACCACTTCAGCGGTCCGTTCGAAGAGAAGAAGACCACGGGCTCTTTTCTTTACACCGATCGCAGCATCTATCGGCCGGGTCAGGAGATTCGTTGGAAGGTGGTCGGCTACGGCGGCATGCAGTCGCAGGGTGACTTCCGCGTGCTACCAGATCGGGCGACCAACGTCCAGTTGTTTGACGCCAATGGCGAGCTGGTGAGCCAAGAAGAAGTGCGCACCAATGACCACGGCTCGGCGGCCGGCTCATTCGTGATTCCCGCGGGGCGCCTGCTCGGGGCTTGGAGTCTGCGCTCGTCGCTCGCAGGCAGAACGTCGCTGCGCGTCGAGGAGTACAAGCGGCCGACCTTCGAAGCTTCCCTCCAATCACCGGACGAGGCCTTGCGCCTGAATCGCTCCGCGACGATGACGGGCGAGGCGCGCTACTATTTCGGGCTGCCGGTGGTGGACGGCGAGGTGAGCTGGCGGGTGACTCGCGAGCCGGTGTACCCATATTGGTGGTGGTGGTACTACTCGCCGGTGGGTACCGATGTCGAGACGGTTGCGTCGGGATCGACACTCCTGGATGACGACGGAGCCTTCGTCTTCGACTTCCAACCCGAAGCCGACGAACGCGAGGCGCAGAAGGGAGTTAGCTATCGTTTCCGGGTCGCCGTCGAAGTCACCGACAGCGGCGGCGAGACCCGCACGGCGGAGCGTCTCTTCCGTCTTGGCTTTGTTGCGGTCGAAGGGCGGATCGAGAGCGACCGTGAGTATGTCGTCGCGGGCTCGCGGGCGGCTTTCAACATCATGCGCCAAGACCTGGACGGAACCCCTCGAGCGGGTGCCGCGAGCTGGCGGCTCACTCGCCTCGAGCAACCCGCGGTAACGTCGTTGCCCGCGGATCTGGCGCTGCCCGAACCGCCGTTCGACGAAGGCTCCTCGAAGCCGGCCTTTGCAACCCCGGGCGATCGCCAGCGGGCGCGCTGGCTCGGATTGGTTTCCGCGCCGCAGATTCTGCGGCTGTGGCAGGACGGAGACGAGGTGGCGGTGGGTAGCCTGAGTCATAACGACGATGGCTCGGCCGAGCTCGAGCTCGAACCTTTGGAGCCCGGCGCGTACCGTCTGCACTATGCGACCCACGACGCCTTCGGAGCCGAGTTCGCTACGACTTCGGAGTTCGTGGTCGCGGCGCCGAGAACGACACCGCTGGCGTTGCCGGCGATCTTGCTCGCGGAGACCGCGGCGGTGCCGGTCGGGGGAACGGCGCGCCTGCTGGTGCACTCAGGGCTGGAACGGCAGCGCATGGTGCTCGAGATGTTCCGCAAGGGCAGGCGTGTGCGGCGTGAGGTTCTGGAATCAGACCAGGGCCTCCAAATTCTCGAGATCCCGATTACCGAGGCCGATCGGGGCGGGCTCGGCTTCCGCTTGACCGCGCTGCGCGATCACCAGCTAATGACCCTCGAGGATTCGATTTTGGTTCCCTGGGACGACAAGAAGCTCGAGATCGAGTTTGCATCGTTCCGCGACTACCTGCGACCCGGTGGCCGCGAGACCTGGCGCCTCAAGGTCAGCGGCGTAGAGCGCGATCTGGCGGAAGGATCGGCCGAGCTGCTGGCGTATATGTATGACCGCAGCCTGGACGTCTTTGCGCCGCATTTGCCGTCCGATCCAATGGGTATCTATCCGCGCTGGGGCGCCCCGCGGGCCGCGCGCTCGAATCTGGGTCCGAGCTCGGTGGTGTGGCGCGCCGGCAACCTGGCCTCGCTCCCCGGCTATCCCGGCCTTCACGGTGACCAGCTCAAGTTCTTGAGTGGCTACGGCATAGGTGGCATGGGTCGGTTCGCGGCCGGTGGCCGGATGCGAGCGATGCGGCTGGGCATGGCCGAGGAGAGCATGGCACAGGCGCCGGCCTCGGTAGCGGATGTCTCCCTGACCGCCGAGAGCGAGGATCGAGACCAGCTCAGGGGGATGCTGGACGAGATGAAGAAGGGCGACGCGCCAGCGCAGGAAGGAACTGAACCGCCCGGCGGGCTGCGGACCGACTTCTCCGAAACCGCCTTCTGGGAGCCGCATCTTCTGCTGGACGCGGACGGCTCGGTAGCCTTCGAGTTCGAGGTGCCCGACTCGGTCACCGAGTGGAACGTCTGGGTCCATGCCATCACCAAGGACTTGAGAGCCGGCCGTTTGACCCGGAAGGTCAGGACGGTCAAGGAGCTCCTGGTTCGACCCTATCTGCCGCGCTTTCTCCGGGAGGGCGATCGCGCCGAGCTGCGGGTGGTGGTCCAGAACGCCGGCGACGAGCCACTTGCCGGTGAGCTGGAGTTCGAGATTCTGGACGCGGTGACCCAGGAGGATCTGCTCGGTGTTTTCGGAGTGGCGACGTCCGATGCCGCCGGGCGCGCCTTCGCCCTGGACCCCGGCAAGAGCTGGACCTACACGGTGGCGGTGGATACGCCGGCGAGGCTCGGCGAGATCGCGTTCAAGGTGCAGGCCGCCGCCGGCGAGTTCTCGGATGGCGAGCTCAGGCCGCTGCCGGTTCTGCCCGGCCGGATGCATCTGGCGCAGTCCCGCTTCGTGACTTTGAGCGACGAGGATCGGAAGACGCTGCACTTCGCGGATCTGGCTCGCGACGACGATCCGACGCGCATCGATGAGCAGCTCGTGGTCACGCTCGACACGCAGCTCTTCTACAGCGTGCTCTCGGCGCTGCCCTATCTCGTCAACTATCCGTACGAGTGCACCGAGCAGACGCTGAACCGGTTTCTCTCGACCGGCATCGTCTCGACGCTCTACGACGACTATCCGGCGGTGAAGCGGATGGCGCGGAAGTTCTCCGAGCGCGACACCCGCTACGAGGCCTGGCAGAGGGACGACCCGAATCGCAAGATGTCGCTGGAAGAAACGCCCTGGGTCTCGGTCTCCAAGGGCGGTCGGGAACAGCCGGATGATCTCATCAACGTTCTGGATCCGCGCGTGGCCGGTGCCCAGAGGAAATCGGCGCTGGCCAAGCTGCGCAAGGCGCAGACGGCGATCGGTGGCTTCCCGTGGTTCCCGGGCGGTCCGCCGTCCCCTTACATGACGTTGTATCTGTTGAACGGCTTCTCGCGGGCGCTGGAGTTCGGAGTCGAGGTCCCCAGGCCGATGATCAAGAAGGCCTGGGGCTACATGCATCGCCACTACGTCGAAGAGGTCGTCGGCCACATGATGGCGGAGGACTGCTGCTGGGAGTTCGTGACGTTCTTGAACTACGTGCTCTCGAGCTATCCGGACGAGTCCTGGACCGGAGGGATCTTCACCGCGAAGGAGCGCGAGGAAATGCTCGACTTCTCCTTCGGACACTGGAAAGGGCACTCTCCGTTGTCCAAGGCTCAGCTCGCCCTCACCCTGCAGCGTGAGGGGCGGCAGAAGGACGCCACGCTCGTCTTTGACAGCGTCATGGACTCGGCGAAGACCTCGGAGGAGCTCGGCACCTATTGGGCGCCCGAGGATCGCGCTTGGCTCTGGTACAACGACACGATCGAGACCCACGCCTTCACGCTACGCACGCTGACCGAGCTTGACGAAGACGATCCGCGCCGAGCCGGTCTGGTGCAGTGGCTGCTGCTCAACAAGAAGCTGAGCCACTGGAAATCGACGCGGGCGACGGCCGAGGTCGTCTATTCGCTGGTTCACTACCTCGAGCACGAGGGCACCCTGGCGGCTCGCGAAGAGGTCACGGTGGCGATCGGCTCACGCGTGCCCAACGTGTTCGTCTTCGAGCCTGACGAGTATACGGGCAAGAATAACCAGGTCGTAGTGGCCGGTGAAGACATCGATGCCGCGACCGACTCGACGGTGGTGGTGGAGAAAGAAACCCCAGGGCTCGCCTTCGCTTCGGCGACCTGGCATTTCTCGACCGAGGAGCTGCCTTCGGAAGCTCGTGGCGACTTTTTCGAGGCCCGCCGCACGTACTTCCGCCGGGTTTCCGGTGGCGACGGATGGCGGCTGGAGCCGCTGCCCGAAGGCGCCAAGGTCGAGGTCGGCGATCAGGTCGAGGTCCACGTCTCGATTCGAGCCAGGCACGCCGCCGAGTATGTGCATCTTCGAGACCCGCGGCCGGCCGGCTTCGAGCCCGAGCGCTCGACCTCCGGCTACAAGTGGGATCTGGGACTGGTGCGCTATGAGGAGGTCCGGGACAGCGGTATGAACTTCTTCTTCGAGCGGCTTCCGGTGGGCGAGTACACGATGAAGCATCGCTTGCGCGCCGCCACCGCCGGCACGTTCCAATCGGCTCCGGCGACCCTGCAGTCGATGTACGCGCCCGAGTTCACAGCCTACTCCTCCGGCGCCCGCCTGACGATCGAGCCTTGATGACTCGCGTCGGCGCCGATCGGCAGTGCAGCCGGCCAGGGGCCGCCTCGGGCTTCTCAGACTACGCTGGTCAGGCCCTCGCCTGCGCGCCGCTGCGCGCAAGCCGCTAGTGGCCTTCGTGCCGGATTGCCGAGCGCTTGCGGCGAGCCCCCTGGCCGGCTGCCCTGCCGATCGGTGGCAAGATCGAAGGGGTCCACACGCAGGCACACGCCGTGCCTTCAGGGTTGCACCGCCCACGCGCGATCGGGACGCGATTGAGATAATCACCCCATGACCGAGCTTCGCATCGCCCTCGTGCAGCAGACCGCGACGTCCGACCTCGCCGCCAATCTGCAGAAGGGCCTCGCCGCCGCGCGCCGCGCGGCCGCCGACGGTGCCAAAGTCGTCTGCTTCGCCGAGCTGGCGTTCACGCCGTTCTACCCCCAGTCTCCGAGCTCCGGCGATCCGGCCGAGCTGGCCCAGAAGATCCCCGGGCCGATGACCGAGGCGTTTGCGGCCCTGGCGCGGGAGCTCGAGATCGTGGTCATTCTGAATCTCTTCGAGCGCGCCGGCGATCGAACCTACGACAGTTCACCGGTGATCGACGCCGACGGAAAGCTGCTCGGGATCACACGCATGGTGCACATCACCGACTATCCGTGTTTCCACGAGCAGGACTACTACCATCCCGGCGGGCTCGGAGCTCCCGTCTATGACACCGCCGCCGGCCGGCTCGGAGTGGCGATTTGCTACGACCGGCACTATCCGGAGTACATGCGTGCGTTGGCGCTGGCCGGGGCCGAAGTCGTGTTCGTTCCCCAGGCCGGCGCCGTCGACGAGTGGCCGGAGGGCTTCTTCGAGGCCGAGCTACGAGTGGCCGCCTTCCAGAATGGCTACTACACGGCGTTGTGCAATCGGGTCGGTGCCGAGGCCGAGCTGACCTTTGCCGGTGAGTCCTTTGTGTGCGATCCGTCCGGCCGGGTTGTCGGCCGTGCCGGTCAAGGCTCCGAGGAAGTTCTCATTTGCGATCTCGATCTCGAGGCCGTCGAGCTCTCGCACGCGCGCAAGCTCTTCCTGCGAGACCGGCGCCCGGAGCTCTATTCGGACTGGCTGGGTCGGAGCTGAGCTATTTCCTTTCGGCCGCGCAGTCCGTTCAGCACATAGACTCCCAAGTAGAGAAGCGAAAGGAGCGGCACGCCCAACGCCGTGCCCTGGATCCAGGCAGGCCTGTCGCTCAACCCGCCGATCGAGGCGCTGAATACGGTCGAAGCTATGGCGAGTCCGGCGACGATGTGCGGAAAGGCGCCACGGAGACCGGCAGGTGCCTGTCGCAACGACCGGAGGCTGCGCTCGGCGGCCAGAAGGTGGACCGGCAGGAAGGGCAGCAGGGAATGGGCCCAGAGGATCGGAGCGGCCAGGAAGTTGAGCGTCAGGGTGGCCACCAGGAATTCGAGCTTAGACAGTCGATGGCTCGCGATCCAGGCCAATCCGCCAACTCCAATAACGATGACTATCCAGATCGGCCGCAGCTGCAAGCCCAAACTTGCAAGGACATGCTGGAAAGAGAAGTTGTACGGATTGCCGGAGCCGCTGGCGTTGCCGAGGATGCCCGGAAGGTAGCGCACCCCGACGAGAAGCAGAATGCCTACGGTGACAACCGACGTCGTTCCGGCCTTGAAGGCTAGCAGGGGTTGGGCGCCCCGGCGGTGTGCCAGGAGGCAGAACGGCGCGAGCGGCGCGGTCGGCTTGAGCGCTTGTCCCAGGCCAAGCGCGGTCCCGGCTGGTATCGGCGCTCGCAGCCACAGGTGAAGGCCCGCCAGGGTAAGCGCCATCGACAAGCCGTTGGCGTTGCCGATCTGAATCGGAAGAGCCACGACCGGGGAAAACCAAAGCCAGGCGACGCTCACCAGGGCGGCGGGCCACCACCGCCAGGCGGCGATCAGAAACGCCAGCCACGTGGCTACGCAGACGCCGGCCAGGTTCAGCGTCCGCTGGATCTTCAGGTAGCCGAGGGTTCCGAATTGCTCGGTGAGGCCGGAAGATATCCAGGCAAAGAGAGGCGTGTAGAAGAAAGTGTCCTCTTCGTAGGGCGACCGACCCTCGGACCAGAGCTTGGCGGCATTGACGTACACGGTCTCGTCAGGCTTGACGTAGTCCTCGAGAACCGCTGCGTGCCAGCGCACTCCGCCGACTGTCAGCAGGATCAGAAGCAAAAGGACTTTGCCCCCTGTCGAGAGTCCCGAGGGCGTGTCGTCGAACGGCATCGTCCTCTGAAGTTACTCGACCTGAGCCAGGAGGAAAAGGTTGTTAGAATCCCGGCGCGAGACACGGTCCGGCCACTGAGTCCCAGGACCCTCTCGATAGTACTGATGCAAATGGACTTCAAGGTATCCCAGGCAAATAGGGCAAGCACGTCCCTGCAATCGGTCGAGCTGGCTCCTCGCGTGATGGGTCGATTCGGGGATGCCGCCTCCGGTCCGACGTTGATCGTGCTCGGGGCGGTTCACGGCAACGAGCCCTCGGGCTACAAGGCGATGCTTTCCCTGTTCTCCCGATTCGTGGAGACTCCCGTCAAGCTCCGAGGCTCGATGGTCGGCCTGGTGGGCAACCGCCAAGCGCTTACCGAGAGCGTCCGCTTTTGCGAAGAGGACCTCAACCGCCTGTGGCTGCCGGATAGGGTGGCGCGCATTAGGGTCGCGGAGAACCTGTCGGGCGAGATGGCCGAAGCCCGTGATCTCTACCTGGAGATCGAGCGCGTTCTGACCGAATCGGACGGGCCGGTTTACGCCCTGGATATCCATTCGACATCCGGCGCCGGGCCGTCCTTTGTGGTCCTTGACGACTCGCTTCCGAACCGCGAGTTCGCCCTCGAGCTGGAAGTACCGATGGTCCTGGGTATCGAGGAGGAGCTCGAGGGCACCTTGCTCGATTACCTCAACGCCAGGGGTGTGCGTACCGCGGGCTTCGAAGCCGGACAGCACGACGATCCCGAGTCGGTGGAGCGGGCGGAGGCTGCGATCTGGGTGGCCATGCGGGCGAGCGGCGTGCTGGGTAGAAACTGTGAGGCCGACGTAGACAGGGCCAGTCGCAGGCTGGCGGCCAGCGGCCGGGGGCTGCCGCATCTTTTCGAGGTGCGGCATCGCCACGCGATCAGGCCGAATTTGGTTTTTCAGATGCATCCGGGCCTGAAGGGGTTTCAGGCCATCGCCGAAGGCGAAGAGCTCGCCATCGAGAGCGGCGCGTCCGTCCGGGCGCCTCAAGCCGGGCTGCTCCTCATGCCTCTTTACCAAGCCCAGGGCGAGGACGGCTACTTTGTCATCCGTCCGGTCAAGACCCGGTGGCTCGGGATCTCGGCGCGCTTGCGGCAACTGCGGCTGGAGCGCGTCGTTCACTGGCTGCCCGGGGTCCGCCGGCTCGACGCGGTGGGTCGCGAGATAAGGGTCGACGTCCGTATTGCGCGATGGCTGCCATTGGACTTCTTTCACCTGCTCGGATTCCGGAGAATAGGCCAAGTCGGGCGCCATCTTTTCCTGCGGCGTCGGCCGGATGACGGCGTTGAAGCTGCCTCCGCCGAATGGCCACCGGTCTGAACGGCCCGCGGTCGAGGTCCTGGCAGGCAAGTGTCCTCTGGCGAGGTCGGCCGAGCTTGAGGGCGGGCGGGTGCGTATCGACGAGCGTTGTGCAGTTCTAGGCATGGGAAATGCACGCGACGGGATAAGCTCGGGAGCCAACGACGGAGACCGATGATGCTGCGAATCGCGAAGAAGACAGCTGGAGTGGCCCTGCTTCTCGTGCTGCTCGGAGCCAGCGCCCAGGCCACGAATTACACGATGATCTACGATGGTGACCTTCACCAACAGGCGGGTGTCGTCGCGCGAGTCGAGGTTCTGACCGCCTCGCCGGCTCCGGGTTTCGGAGCTCCGCATACGGATTACATTGTCCTGGTGGAGCGTCTGCTCAAAGGCCAGGTGAGCGGCACCACACTGGTGGTTCGAGTCCTCGGAGGCGTGGGCCCGGACGGCCTCGGTCTCGAGATCCACGGCGCGCCGGTTCTGACGGAGGGCGAACGCGCCATCCTGTTTCTCAGACCGCGCGGGGACGGCACCTACGGCATCTTGCACTTGATGTTGGGGGCGTTCTTCGAGGCCGGGCCAAGCGGCCAGCGAGTGGCGGTGCGCCAATTTGACGGCACCCGGCAGCTCGGAGACGAGCCCTTGGCAGCTCCCCGGCGGGAAAGGCACTGGGACCGCTTCGAGGACTGGCTGGGCGACAGATCGAGGGGGATCCTGCGCGAGCCGGATTACCTGACCAGCGCGGGCGCTGGACCCAGCTCGATCTATGCACCGAGTCTTTTGGAGTTCGAGAACCGGCCGATCCGCTTCTTCGAGTTCGACGACGGCGACAAAGTCACGTGGAAGGTCGGCCGGGGCGTGTCCAAGGCCAGGAAGGCCTTTCGCAGGGCGGTAAAGGCGTGGAACGGCGATCCGGACACGACCGTTCGCTTGCAGCAGAAGGGACGAACATCGAACAAGAACGGGTTCACGGCGGCGGATGGCGCTAACTCGATCATCTTCGGCGATCCCAACACCGAGGTGGAAGGCGTCTACAATTGCGCGACCGGGGGCGTTATCGCGGTCGGCGGTGCCTGGTTCTTCACCAACCCGGCGATGCTCCAGAAGATCCCGAGAAGCAAGGGCAAGGGCAAGGCGCACGTCGCGTTGGAGGCCGACATCATCACGAATGAAGGAACTGAGTGCCTGCTTGCTGGAGACGTGAGCGCGGCTGCGCAGGTGTTCGCCCACGAGTTGGGCCACACCCTCGGCCTGGGGCACGCCTGCGATGATCCCGAGTCGGGTCCCTGCGACACCGAGGCGAAGTCCGACGCGCTCATGCGCGCCTTCTTCCATGAAGATGGCCGCGGTGCGGTTCTCGGTGACTGGGACCGCAAGTGGCTGGACAAGCTCTACTAGCCTGTCCCTCTCACGGATTTCGTAGCGAGACGTCGCAGACTAGCGGCGCTACTCTTCAGCCAACCACGGACCCGGTTGCTCCAGGCGCAGGATCTGGGAGTTCATGACCTCGCCACCGGCTGCCGACGCGATGCGCGCGTAGGTGCCATCCGACAGGAGCCTGCTCGCCTGCGCGGTATCGGCCAGGTGCGCGAAGAGAATGTCGTCCCGAATCAGATCGCGCAGCCTGGGGTCTTCGACCGGCACCAGGATCTCGACTCTGCCATCCAGATTCCTCGGCATCAGATCTGCGCTGCCGAGGTAGAGCTCTTCCGCGCCGCCGTTGTGGAAATAGTAGATTCGTGAGTGCTCGAGGAAGCGCCCGACGATTGAAGTGACGTCAATGTTGTCACTCAACCCGGAAACGCCCGGGCGCAGGCAACAGATGCCGCGCACCTGGAGATCGATGCGCACACCCTCGTGGGAAGCCCTGTAGAGAGTCTGAATGAGCTCCTTGTCGACCAGCGAGTTCATCTTGAATACCAGGTGCCCATCGCCCCGGCTCTTGTGGCGCTCGATCTCTCTTTCGACCTTCTCTATTAGCTGTCGGCGCATGCTGTGGGGGGAGACCAGCAGCTTGCGGTAGTCGGACTTGAGCGAGTAGCCCGTCAGAGCGTTGAAGAGATCCGAAACGTCGGCCACGAGCTGAGGGTCGTCGGTGAAGAGGCCAATATCCGTGTACACGCGCGTGGTTACGGCGTTGTAGTTCCCGGTTCCGACATGGACGTAGCGTCGGATGCCGTCGCGCTCTCTGCGAACGACCAGACACATCTTGGCGTGGACCTTCAGGTCCTGAACGCCATAGACCACGTGCACACCGGCCTGCTCGAGAGCTTGGGCCCAATTGATGTTCTTTTCTTCGTCGAAGCGCGCCCGCAGCTCGACGATGGCCGAGACCTGCTTGCCGTTCTCGCGAGCCTCCATCAGGGCGTCGACGATGGGCGAGTTGAGGCCGACCCGATAGAGGGTCTGCTTGATCGCCACGACGTCGGGATCGGACGCCGCCTGGGAGACGAAATCGACCACCGGCCGGAAGCTGTCGTAGGGGTGATAGACGAGGACGTCGCGAGAGCGGATCACCCGAAATAGGTCGGCATCACCCGTCATATCGGCGGGGAAGACGGGCAGGAACGGTGGGTCTTTGAGCTCGGGCCTGTCGAGAGTCCCCAACTCGAGAAGGTCGGAGAGCCCCATCGGCCCCTCGACGTCGAAGACCTGATAAGGCGCGAGGCCGAGGTTCTTGATCAGGATTGCCCGGATGCTCTCTGGCATCTTGCTGTCGACTTCCAGGCGAATGACGGATCCGAAGTGACGCTGGTCGACCACCTCCTGCATCGCGGTCATCAGATCACTGGCTTCGTCCTCTTCGATCTCCTGGTCGGCGTCGCGGGTGATCCGGAAAGGATGAGCGGCGACCACTTCGAGGCCCGGGAACAGGCGGTCGAGATTCGCCGACACGATCTGTTCCAGCCAGACGAAGTGAGCTTCGCGGTCGCTCTCGAGACCGAGCCTTCTCGGATCGTCGACGCCCTCCTCGCTCGGGATCCGACGAAACCGGGTGAGTACGTGGGGTACCTTGACGCGAGCGAAACGCTCGCCGAGTTTCGGATCGCGGATGACAACCGCCAGGTTGATGCTGCGATTCGAGATATGCGGAAACGGGTGGCTCAGATCGACCGCCAGCGGCGTCAGGATGGGAAAGATCTCCTTCTTGAACTCGTCTCTCATGAGCTTGCGCTGCTTCTTCTTCAGGTGGTCGTAGTCGTGGACGTAGATTCCGACGGCCGCGAGCGCGGGCCGGAGATCCTCCTCCCATGCCCGGGTGCGGCGCTTGAGTTCCGGCACCAGCCGCTCGCGAATGCCCGCGAGCTGCTCCGAAGGCGTCATGCCATCGGGCGGCGCCGAGAGGGTTCCCGATTCCAGCTGACGTCGAAGCCCGGAGACCCGCACCATGAAGAACTCGTCCAAGTTCGAGGAGAAGATGGACAAGAACTTGACCCTTTCCAGAAGCGGCTTGTCCTGGCTGAGCGCTTCGTCCAGGACTCGCGAATTAAAATCGAGCCAGCTCAATTCGCGATTGAAGTAGAACTCGCTGGAGTCCAGATCGAGAGGGCGGCTGATCGATTCGAGAGTCGTCATGGGCCCGGAATCGTAACCGGCAGGGCGGCTTGAGACAAGTTCCATGGAATGAGAGGATTGAGCGATGTTGCGTGTTTACCTTCTACGCCACGGGAAATCCGATTGGGATGCGCCCTACGGGGCCGATCACAATCGCCCCCTCGCGCCGCGCGGCCGCCGCGCCGCCCGCCGGGTGGGCGCCTTCTTGAGCGGCCTCGGCCAGGAGCCGCATTCGGTGGTGACCTCGACGGCGGTCAGGGCTCAAAAGACCGCGGCGCTCGCCGCGGAAGCCGGTTCGTGGAGCTGTCCGATCCGATCGACCGAGAAGCTCTATCTGGCGTCGCCGGCGGCACTGCTGGCTGAGGCCCGAGCGGAGGTCAGCGGGGTGGAGCGGCTGATGCTGGTCGGTCACGAGCCTGCCTGGTCCGACACGGTCGGACTGTTCATCGGCAGCGGACGTGTCAAAATGGTGACTGCCGCCCTGGCCCGCCTCGACCTTCCGGGCACCGACTGGTCCCGGATCGATTTCGGGGGGGCGACCCTCGCCTGGCTGGTGACGCCGAAGCTGCTCGAAGCCGCCGACACAGAGTGAAGAACCGATCAGGAGGAACCCGTTGATGAAACGTCGCCGCCAGACTCTAATGCTATTGATGATCGCTTTGCTTCTTGCCGGCGTGAGCCACGCGGAGCGCGGAGATGACACCAACCGAAAAAGCAAGAACGGAGAGCTCCGGGGTCCGATCGGTGGGGTCGAGATGACCCTCGAGTATGGGCGCCCCAACGTCAAGGACCGGAAGATCTGGGGCGGTCTCGTTCCCTATGACCGCGTGTGGCGGACCGGAGCCGATGAAGCAACAACCATCAGTTTCGATCACGATGTCAAGGTCGAGGGCGAGCCGCTACCGGCCGGCCGCTACGCTTTCTTCACGATTCCTCGGATGGAGTCTTGGACGCTGGTCTTCAACAACACGCCGGACCAGTGGGGAGCTTTCAGCTACGACGACACCGAAGATGCCTTGCGCGTGGACGTGAGCCCGGTCTCCGCTGAGCATGTCGAAGCTCTGACGTTCTCGATCGAAGGCAGCGACGTCGTGCTGCGCTGGGAGAAGCTCGCGGTTTCGTTTACCGTGGAAGCCGACGGTTAGGGTCCAGGTCTCGCCGGGAGCTGCGGCGCCTCGTCCCCGATTCGGCAGTGCACCTGACCAGGGGTCGCGTCGGCCTAGCGCCGGTCTCGGCCGTGCCGACGCTCAAGCCTTTCGGCTTGTGCGATCCGGCGGGCTCGTGGAGGGGTCGGCTCGGGCGATTTGCGCGTCTCCTCGCGCCCGGCGGGCCGGAGTGGGGACGGGACACGAACGAATCGTGTCCCCGATGCGCCTGCTAGAGTTGCCCTATGCGATCGCGACAGCGCAAGGCTCCTCGGGGCCAGCGCGACATGAGTCGGCGGGTGCAGGAGTGGCGGTTCGAGGTGGGCTCTCCGGATCACGGGCGCCGGCTCGACTCGTTCCTGAGTACGAGGCTCAGCTGGCGTTCCCGCCAACGGGTCAAGCAGGCGATCGATAGTGCGAGCGTCGAGATTCTGCCGTTCAAGGATCCGCAGCGAGCTCCGGTGGGCCGCCTGCGCTCGGGTTTGAGACTCCGGGTCGGCCAGGAGGTGGTCGTTCGTCTGCCGGCGCCACAGGCCGAGGTCGAGGATGGAGGCGTACGTGCGGACCCGGCGGAGGTCGTGCACGAAGACGAACATTTGCTCGCGGTGAACAAGCCGCCACATCGCAATGTCTATCCGAGCCGCAGACACCGAGCGAACTCGCTGATCGAGTGGGTCCACTCACGGCACAGGGAGCAGTACGGCTCGGCAGGGTACTTTCCGACGCCGTGCCATCGCTTGGATCGAGAGACGAGCGGATTGGTCCTGTTCGCCAAGAGCCGCGAGGTTCGGGCCGAGCTCAGCTAGAGGTTTGAAGACAGAACGGTTCGCAAGCGCTACTTGGCGCTGGTCGAAGGTCGCCCGGTCGAGGACGGCGGTATCTTCGAGGGTCCGCTCGGTCCCGACGAGTCTTCGAGAGTTGAAATGAAGGTGGCGGTAAGGGAAGACGGGCGACCGGCTCGGAGTCTCTGGCGGCTGGTGCGCAACCTCGGCGATGTCTCATTGCTGGAGCTCGAGCCCAAGACCGGCCGCAGGCATCAGCTGCGAGTACATCTGGCCTCGGCCGGCCATCCGATCGTCGGAGACAAGCTCTACGGCGGTGGTGAGGATCTGTTCCTGCGCTCCCTCGCCCGGGAGCTCACCGATCGCGACCGTCTGCGGCTGTCGCTGTGCCGGCAGGCGCTGCACGCCTGGCGGCTCGAGTTTCGCCTGGATTGCCTCGCGTCGAGCCTGAGCCTCGAAGCGCCTCTGGCCGCGGACCTGACTCGGTGGATCGAGGGTCTCGAACTCTCGGAGACGCCATGCGCGAAGCTCGTGGTCGGCGGCTGATCGCGGCAGCTCCCGGAGCCTTGCTGGCGAGCTCGGCGGCGGCGCCCGTGAAGGCTCAGCTCGATGCCATTCGAGACTGGCGTCGCCCAGAGCCGAGCCGACCCGAAAAGGCTCAACATGTCGGCATGGTAGCCTGAATCGCAGCCGTGCAGCCCTCACGCCTCGAAATCGGATTGGCAGGTGAAGGGACGTTCCGCTGGGTCGCCGCCGACCTGACGCTGCCTCTCGAAGAAGCGCGTCGCTGCCTGGACCTCTCGCCGCTGGCATCGGTTGCCCTGGGACGGGCATTGGTCGGCGCCGTTCTGCTGCAACGGTTCTCGTTCAAGGTCCCCGCGCGGCTTATTCTCGAGGTTCATGGTGACGGCCCGTTGGGCTCGGTGCGCGCGGAAGCCGAGCACACGGGCAAGGTCCGCGGCACGGTCGGCAACCCCCGTGTCGAAGGGCGGGATGGCGGCTTCCGAATCGCGGGTGCGCTCGGCGAGGGTTCCCTGTTCGTCACCCGGGAGACGACCGGAGTCCGGGCGCGGCGCTACACCAGCCAAGTGAGCCTTGTGTCGGGCGAGTTGGGTGATGATCTCACCCACTATCTCGAGCAGAGCGAGCAGATTCGTTCAGCGGTCCTCCTCGGCGTCCTTCCGACTGCAACCGGCATCGGAGCGGCGGGTGGTTTGATCGTGGAAGCTCTGCCCGGCACGGAAGAGGACGCGCTTTCGAGCCTCGAACGAAACATCTGCTCTCTCGAGGGCGTGAGTGGCCACTTGAAGACGGGAGGCGTCTCGCGGCTGCTGGCCGCCACCTTCCAGGGCTTCGATCTCGAGCATCTCGGTCACCACGACCTCGAATACAGCTGCCCTTGTGACCGCTCTCGGCTTCTCGGTTACCTCCGAGCCCTGGATCGCGAGGCGTTGGAAGACCTGGCCGAGAAGGACGGACGCTGCGAGGCCGTGTGCTCTTTCTGCGGCAATCGGTATATCTATCGTCAGGCGGAGCTCTCGGGTGGGCACGCTGCCGCCTGCTGAGGCCGAGCCCGTGGATTTCGATGTCGCGGTAGTCGGCGCAGGACCTGCGGGAGCTACCTGTGCGCTCGATCTCGCCCGGGCCGGAGTCAGGGTCGCCCTCTTGGACAAGGCCGCGCCGCCACGTTACAAGACCTGCGGCGGCGGAATCGTCGGCCGCGCGCTCCGGTTCCTGGACGTCGATGTCGGCTCGAGCGTCGAGCGAAGCTTGAATCGGGTCGAGCTCAACATAGGAGGACTGGGCTTTGCGGTGGAGCGCTCGCCGGCCCCAGTGGTGATGGCAATGAGAGCGACGTTCGATTCCAGTTTGGTCGAAGCGGCGCTCGAGGCCGGGGCGAGGCTGCTCGCACCGTGGGCGTTTCGAGGCCTTCGGAGCGAAGGCACGCGCATCGAAATTGGAACCGACCGGGGCGCGATCGGTGTGTCCTCGGTCGTGGGCGCGGATGGCGCCGGCAGCCGGGTAGCGCGAATGGCAGGGTGGGGGAAGCCGCCGCGCTCGGTACCGGCGATCGAATCCGAGATTCGCGTACCTCGAGAGATCTTAGACCGCTTCGCCGGCGCCGCGAGGTTCGATTTCGGTTGGATACCGCACGGCTATGGCTGGGTGTTTCCCAAGCGGAGCCACCTGTCTGTGGGATGCCTTGCCACCCGGCGAGCGAGTTACGAAACCAGGTCGAGCTCGCTTGGCCTGAACCATCACTTTGAGCGCTACTTGCGGAAGTTGAATCTCGATCATGCTTTCGAGCGCGAGGACCACGGCTTCGCGATTCCGACTCGGCCCAGGGACCGCCGTTTGGCCCGCGACCGTGTACTTTTGGTGGGAGACGCGGCCGGGCTCGGTGACCCGCTGACCTGTGAAGGGATCTCGCACGCCATCCTGAGCGGCCAGCTTGCAGCCCGGGCTCTGATCGAGACTCGGGAGGAACCGCACCTGACCGAAGAGAGATATCAGGCGCTTCTCGAGCGTTTCATCCTGCCGGAGCTCAGATGGGCCCGGCGCCTCGCGCCCCTGCTCTACGATTACCCTCGTCTGCGAAGTTTCGTTTTTCGCCGTGTGGGCGTCAGGCTCTGTGAGTCGCTTGCCGATGTGTTCTGCGGCAGTCGGACCTATCAAGATCTGATGCATCGCCCGACCACCTACCGGCGTTTGCTGGGCGGCCTGCTGCGTTCGTGGGTGGGGACCTGAGCCCGATGGCTCGCCGGCTGGTCCTCGCGGGCGCGGTCCTGGTCGCGGCCTGGCTGATTCTGGATCTGTGGACCGACGACGCGCGGCGGATCGAGCGCCGCCTCGCCAGGCTGCAGAAACTGGCCGGCAAGACCCTGGTGGAATCTCAGTTTCAGGGCGCGGGCAAGGCCAGGGCGATTGCCGATCTCTTCGCCACCGAGTTCGAGCTGAGCGCGGAACCCGAGAGCTACGCGACCGCCAGCCGCCAGGACTTGATCCGCGGCGTCATCGCCTACCGCGCGCGGTCGCAGAGCCTCGCGGTCGACGTCTTGCGTAAGGAGCTCTTCGTCGATCCGGGTGGCCAAACTGCCACGCACTACGCCTATGTTCGTTTCGTAAACGACCTCGGCGACTTCGCCGGCACCGCCAGCTATCCGGTCCAGATTGAGTGGGTCGAGGAGGACGGCAAGTGGAAGATCAAGAAGCTCGAGGTGCTGCCCGAAGAGCTGCCTCCATCTCTCCCCTGACCTCCACTCTTCAACCGCCTCCGATGTGCTCCGACGGTCCGTTCAAGCCGAGTCCTCCATCATTCGATTCCAGGCGCGGCGGCGCCGATTGCCAAAGCAGCGGCCAGGGGACGCCTCGGGCAAGGAGACCTGCGGCGGTCAGGCCCTCGGCTGCGCGCCGCTACGCGCATGCCGATGGTGGCCTTCATGCCGAATTGCCGAGCGCTTGCGGCGAGCCCCCTGGCTGCTGCTCTGCCGAATCGGCTGTCTCCCGAGCCTCCCGAGTGACTGTCGAAGAAGAGGAAGCCGGTCTCGGCCTCGCCAACGCAAAGCCGTTTGGGGCGGTGCGAGGATCCGGCGTCGCGAGTGCGGGTGAGTCGAGGATCAGCGATTTGCCCGCACCGCAGCGGGGCTCTTAGCGTTGCGGAGCCTTGTCGAGGGAGGTAGCGAGGAGACGCGCGAATCGCCCGAGACTAGCCCGCAATGAGCCCGCCGGATCGCACAAGCCACAAGGCTGAGCGGGGGCGAGTCCGGGACCGGCTGTTGTCCGTTTTGGCCGGCGCTTCCGGACGATCGATCAGCGCCTTCGAGCGTCAAGGCTCGTCCGCTCGCCGTCTGCGCGAGGGCGGTTCCGAAAGGTGGAGAGGCCGGCGAAGACGCCGGCCTCTCATTGAAGCTGCTGAAACCTAGTATCGCCCTAGTAGCGATAGTGGTCCGGCTTGTACGGGCCGTCCACATCCACCCCGATGTATTTGGCCTGCTCGTCCGTCAGCCGGGTGAGCTTGACTCCCAGCTGGTCGAGGTGCAGCCGTGCGACCTCTTCGTCGAGCATCTTCGGCAGCATCATGACGGTCTTGTCGTAGGTCTCGCGGTTGGCCCACAGATCGATCTGAGCCAGAACCTGGTTGGTGAACGAGGCCGACATCACGAAAGAAGGGTGGCCGGTAGCGCAACCGAGGTTCATCAACCGGCCCTCGGCGAGGATCAGCACCGAGTGACCGTCCGGGAAGATCCACTCGTCGTACTGCGGTTTGACGTTCTCCGAGCGAACGCCATTCATCTTCTTCAGGCCGGCAATGTCGATCTCGTTGTCGAAATGGCCGATGTTGGACACGATGGCCTTGTCCTTCATCCGCGCCATGTGCTCGGCGGTGATGATGTCGAAGTTACCGGTCGTGGTGACGAAGATGTCCGCCGTCTCGACGACGTCTTCGAGCGTTGTGACCTCATAACCCTCCATCGCCGCTTGCAGCGCGCAGATGGGGTCGATCTCGGTCACTACCACCCGGGCGCCCTGCCCACGCAGGGCCTGGGCGCAGCCCTTGCCGACTTCGCCGAAACCGCAGACGACCGCGGTCTTGGCGGCGATCATCACGTCGGTCGCCCGGTTGAGGCCGTCGACGACCGAGTGCCGGCAGCCGTAGATGTTGTCGAACTTCGACTTGGTCACCGAGTCGTTGACGTTGATCGCCGGAAACAGGAGGCTGCCCTCTTTTTCCATCTGATAGAGGCGGTGGACGCCGGTCGTGGTCTCTTCGGACACGCCCTTGATGCCTTCGGCCAGCTTTGTCCAAGCGCCCGGGTGGGCTGCAAGCTCGGTCCGGATCGCACCGAGAATGACGCCCCACTCCTCGGGGTCGTTGTCGGCGTCGAACTCCGGAATTGTGCCGGCTTGCTCGAACTCGCGGGTTCTGTGGACGAACAGGGTGGCGTCGCCGCCGTCATCGACGATCAGGTCCGGGCCCGAGCCGTCGGGCCAGAGGAGCGCTTCCTTGGTGCACCACCAGTACTCTTCCAGGGTCTCGCCCTTCCAGGCGAAGACCGGGATGCCCTTGGGGGCTGCCGGTGTGCCGCCAGTCTCGGGCCGGCCCACCACGACCGCGGCGGCGGCGTGATCCTGGGTGGAGAAGATGTTGCACGACACCCAGCGCACATCGGCGCCGAGCTCGGTCAGGGTTTCGATCAGGACGGCGGTCTGGACCGTCATGTGCAGCGAGCCCATGATCTTGGCCCCGGCCAGCGGCTTGGTCTGCCCGTACTTCGAGCGTAGGGCCATGAGGCCCGGCATTTCGTGCTCGGCGAGTCGAATCTCCTTGCGGCCGCTTTCGGCGAGATTCAGGTCGGCCACCTTGAACGGCACGCGGGTGGCAGCCTCCGCGCTTGTCGGGTTGGATTCGGTCATCACGGTCATGGTTGGGTTTCTCCTGTTACGGCGTTTTGGAACCGGTCGTTGGTCTTGGAACTGGTCGTTTTACTTGGGTTTCACGGCGCTCGCCGCGAACAGCGACGGCCCCTGGGCATCGGGTTGGGGTGTGAGGGTAGTGACGCGGGTGCGCTCGAGCTGCGCGTTCGTGAGCCACTGCTCGATTCGCTGCGGGTCGAAACCGAGCCATACGTGGCCCATCTCGTTTCTGAACTTCTCACGCTCGTGCGGCAGCATGTCGACCAGTAGGAGCTGGCCGCCGGGGCGTAGGCAGCGCGCGGCCTCGGCCAGCACCGCCTCCGGTGAGGCGACGTGGTGAAGCACAAGCATCACGGTGGCGGCGTCCAGCTCGGCGTCCCCGACCGGGATCTCTTCGAGCCTTCCGAGTCGAACGTCGACGTTCTCGAATCGCGCCAGCCGTTCGGTTGCGGCGGTCAACATCTCTGGGGAGTCGTCCACGGCTATCACGCGTCGGACGTGAGGGGCGAGCGCGGCAGCGAGGTCGCCGGCGCCGCAGCCCAGGTCGGCGACCGTCCACTGGTCGCTCAGAAGGGCCAACATGGCTTCCAGGTCGAAGCGGTTGCCGAACAGGTCCTGGCGCATTTCGGCCCACTGGCCGGCCGTTGACGAGAAGAACGCCTGGGATCGTCCCGGGCGCTCCGCCAGAATCTCCAGAAGCCGGCGCTGGTCTTCTCGTGCCCGGGGACTCGCCACGAGCTCTCGGCGTACGAGATCCCAAAGCTCGACCGCGGTGGCCGAGTTGGGCTCGCGCGCCGTGTAGAGCCGACTGGTGCCGTCCTTGCGTGCTTCCAACCAGCCGTCGTCGAGCAAGGTCTTGAGGTGCCGACTGACCGTGGACTGAGGTAGCTGGAGAGTCGTGCAGAGCTCGGAAACCGTCAGCTCCTGCTGCTCACAGGAGAGCAGGATCCGACAGCGCACGGAGTCTCCCAGGACCGCCATGCGGTCCAGGACTCCGGGCTCGAATGAGCGTTGGGGCTCAAGGTTTAATCCGTTCATCCGGATGGAAGGATACTCATCTTTCCATCGGCTGTCAAGCCGTCGAAAGCCGGCTCTCGATTTGTGATCTGTTTCGCTTCGCTGGCGCGGTGCCTATGCCATGCTTCAGCCTAAGTTGCGGCCAAGAAGGGGTCGCCGGAGAAGCACCAGGCGAAGAATGGAAGACCGAGCCGAACCTCATCCCGCAAACCGGGGCCTGTCGTCGGATGCGTACTGGTACCTGGTCGGCTTCGTCGACAAGAACCAGAAGCAGTGGCGAACCATCATTCGATCTCTTCCGTTGAAGATCGGGCGTCACTCGGGCGCGGACCTCTACCTGTATTCGACCAGCGTGTCCCACGAGCACGCTGAGCTGTTCGAACAGGACGGAGCGCTTTGGGTCCGCGACCTGACCAGCACCAACGGCACCTACGTCAATTCGACTCGGATCGAAGAAGCGGTCCAGTTGAACGACGGCGATACGATTCACTTCGCCGATCTGGTGTTCAGGCTCGGTGCCTATCGGCCGCCGCTGGATACAGACGAAGGACAAACCCGGGAGCTGGACACTCAGGTGCTCGCGGCCCAACTGCGAGAGCACACCAGCGAGTTCACTCGGCTGATGAACAGAGAAGCGGTCCAGCCCTACTTCCAGGCGATGTACAACATCGCCGGGACCCAGGACGTGCTGGGATACGAATTGCTGTCGCGAGGACTGCTCGGGGACCTGGAAACACTGCCGCTCGAGCTCTTCTACATTGCAGAACGACTGGGACGGGAGCGCGAGCTGAGTCAGCTCTGCCGCAAGGTCGGCGCAAGAGCGGCGCGGAGCCTGCCCGGAAGTCCCATCTGTTTTATGAATACCCACCCGGCCGAGCTGCAGGAGCCGAAACGGTTCCTGCGCTCGGTCGAAGAGCTGCGCGATGAGGAGCCCGGTCTTCGTCTGGCCATCGAGATTCATGAAGCCGCGGTCACGGGGAGCGAGCGAATCGCCGAGATTCGAGATGGCTTGAGGGATCTGGGCGTTCAGCTGGCCTACGACGACTTCGGTACCGGGCAGTCGCGTTTGCGCCAGATTGCCGAGGTGCCGCCGGACTATCTCAAGTTCGACATGAGCCTGATTCGGGATCTGCACCGGGCTCCGGAGGAGCGTCTTCAATTCGTCGCCGGCCTGGTTGCCACTTCCCGCTCGATCGGGATCGTGCCGATAGCCGAAGGGATCGAATCGCGAGGTGAGGCGGAAGCCTGTGCGAGCGCGGGCTTCGAATGCGCTCAGGGCTACTACTACTCGTTGCCTCGACCGGTTGGCGAAGAAGCGGTGGGCGACGAGAGACCCGTGAGTCCGGCGCGCTAGTGCCCGCCCTCCTTTGGGGTGTGCTCTGGCTGGGCGCGGTTCAGGTGAACCGGCTCCGAGGCCAGCACCGCCGCCAACGCTTCGTCCAAGAACGCGAGCTGTAAGACCATCTGATCGCGGATGGGCATGGGTGAGATCTCGAGCTCGGCCTGTACCTGGGTCAGGCTCTCGGCTCCGCGCGCCGTCGCTTCCTGCAGCCGATTCCGGAGCTCCTGAAGCTGGTGATGCTCGACCAGGTCGCCGCCGAGCGATGGCGTCAGAAAGAGCGGCATCTCGCTGACGAAGGTCAGCGGGTCGGGGCCGTGGGCGCGGGCGAACTCCATGGAGCTCGGCCGGAACTTGGCCGCCTCGTCGCGCTCGCCTCGCGCTTTGAAAAACTCCCGCATCGCCGTCGAGTCGGGGCGCGTGGCAAAGCCTGGAGCGATCCGATGGAACCCCTTCTCGCCATGGCGCTCGGCGTCGAAGAGCCGGTACCCCATTTCGGCGACCCGTGCCGCGAGCCTTGCTCGTAGGGCCGAAGTACGGTCGGTCCACGAGGCCTCGAGCAGAAACCACGGGCCGGGCGCCAGACCCATGCCGTGAAATGAGCCGTGTACTCGTATAGGAGCGCCTTCGGCAAGGAACTCCGCTACCGCGACGTTCTCGGTTCGAAGCCCGGCGGTTGGCGTCTCACCTGGCCTGGGAAAACCGAACTCGATGTCGTCGCCGGGCAGCTCGCGCGCAACATGCTCGAGGTAGGTGGGCAAGTCGTAGCCGTGATCCGGGCTGCCGAGACAATCGTGGGTGTCGACCCGCTTGCTGGTCCAGACTCGATTACGCGCCTCGCCGTCAGGGTTGACGTGCGGCACGATTCGCCAGGTGCAGTCGCGAAGCAACTCGTGGTTTCTGGGAAGCGTGACGAGGTGGCTCGCGAGGCGGTCGAGCATGGCGGGTCCGACCGGCTCGTCGGCGTGGCAGCCGCCAATCAAGCTGATCTGAAAACCGCCCGACCCGGCGTGCAAGCCTCGAATCGGGCGGCCTCCCCTGGAGGAGCCGATGGTCGAAGCCGAGCTCTCCCAGATCGTCGGGTCGCCGCCGAGGATCTCGGCCGCCGGCAAGCGGGGGAACTGCACCATTATCGGGTAGCGTATTCGACTTGAAGGTACCGGCAAAGATCCTCGGTCTGATCGTAGTCGCCCTGGCCACCGGGGGCTGTGCGCGGCTCGGGTACTACGCGCACCTCGGCGGCGGCGCGCTGGGTCTCATGACCCGCGGCCGCAACATCGACAAACTGGTTGCGCAATCGGACACCCCGGCCGAGCTCAAGGAGCGGTTGGTTTTTGCTCGCGACCTGCGCGCCTTTGCCGCCGCCGAGCTCGACCTGCCGGTCGACGGCAGGTACGAGAAGTATCTCGATCTGGAGCGGCCGTACGTGGTCTGGACCGTGGTTGCGGCGCCGGAGTTCGGCCTGGAGCCCCGAACCTGGTGCTTTCCCATAGCCGGGTGCGTTGCCTATCGCGGTTTCTTTTCTCGCGCAAAGGCCGAACGGTTTGCGGAAAAGTTGCGAGGGGAAAGGATGGACGTTTCGGTTGGCGGCGTGCGAGCCTTCTCGAGTCTGGGCTGGATGGGCGATCCGCTGCTCAGCACGTTTCTTTTCTCAGGGGATCGGGATGTCGCGGCGCTGCTCTTCCATGAGCTCGCTCACGCAGTCGTATACGTCAAGGACGACAGCGCCTTCAACGAGTCATTCGCGACCGCGGTCGAGCGCGCCGGTGTGCTCCGCTGGCTGGCGAGGACGGAAGATGGGAATGCCGGGGATCGGGCAGAGGACTACCGGAGCTATCTCGCGAGAGGGGATCGGGCCTACGATTCGATAGCGACAACTCGGGCCCGACTCGAAGAGCTGTATGCGGGTGATGACCCGAACCAGAGGGCGCGAAAGGCCGAGCTGTTCCAGGAGCTCGAAGGCGAGCTCCTCACACTGGCTGGCGAGAACGACTCTCCCTTCTCGGGTTGGATCGGCCGAGAGCTCAACAACGCGGATCTGGCCGGCTTGGGTCTCTACCGCGAATGGCTGGGTGCCTTGACGGCACTGCTTGGGGCGGTTGATGGAAACCTGGCGCCTTTCTACTCGGGCGCGCGATGCCTCGCCGAGCTCGATCTCGAGGAGCGGAGGCGGCGCCTCGACGCTCGGGACTGGACCGACTGTATACTCGCCGGCTCCGAGAAGCCGGAATGAGGTTGAACTGGGTCACTTGTATCGTCCTTGGCTCGTGCCTGGCCTCGGGCTGCTCGCGCGAGCCGTCAGCGGCGCCACCTGCGGGGACCCCCAAGTTGGTCGTGCTCATCGTTGTCGACCAGCTCGGAGGAGAGCACCTGACCAGGTTCGACAGCGTATTCGAGGGTGGTCTCCGCCGGCTGCTCGACGAAGGCGCGTCGTTCGCCGAAGCCCACCACGAGCACGCCATTACCCACACCGCGCCGGGACACGCCTCGATCGCGACCGGCTGTTACCCGTCCGAGCACGGCATCATCTCCAACTACTGGATCGATCGCGCGACCGGCGAGCGCGTGTATTCGGTCGATGACGAACGCCATGAGCTAAGTGGCGAAGACGATGAAAAGGGGCCGACGCGGTTGGAATGCAGCGCGATCGGTGACTGGCTCAAGGACCGTTATCCGGAGAGCCGGGTCTTTGCCATGAGCAGGAAGGACCGGTCGGCAGTTCTGATGGGGGGGCATCGGGCCGATGGCGCCTACTGGTACGGAGAGGAAGGCGCCTTCGTCTCGTCGAGTTACTATCCGAGATCCAAGGCGCCGTGGCTGGAGGAGTTCAACAGTGAGAGTTTCCTCGAGAGCAAGTTCGGCCAGGTCTGGGAGGCGCTGGCGTTCGAACCCGAGCACCTCGATGAGATGGAGGTCGTCTCCTACGACTTGGGCCCGCTCGAGGAGGATTTTCCGCACGTCATCGGAGGACTGTCGCTCGCGGCCGACGAGAACTTCTTCTGGGACGCTCGGTCGTCGCCCTGGATGGACGATTTCCTGCTCCGCTTGGCTCGCCGCGCCGTCTCGGAGGAGGGGCTGGGGAAAGACGTCTATCCCGATCTGCTGGCGATCGGTTTTTCGACCTCGGACACGGTGGGACATGAGTATGGACCCGACAGTCGTGAGTTTTTCGACGTTCTGGTCCGGTTGGATCGCCGGCTGGAAGAATTCTTCGAGTTTCTCGAGCAAGCCGTGGGTCTAGGCGACGTGGTCGTAGTTTTGACCAGCGACCACGGCTCGGTTCCCGTACCCGAGCTGCGAGCGGCCCAGGGACTGCCGGGTGCGCGCGCGGGAGCCGATGAGGTCGGGTGTTTTCAAGGAGTCGAGTCGACGCTCGACCAGGAATTTGGCGAGGCCCGGTGGCTCTTGCCGGGGCCCTTTCTTGCGCCGCTGCCCGCCGACGCGCGGGTGTCCCGGGATGAGCTTCTGCAAAGGACCAAGGTGCTGCTCGAGCAGTGTCCTTCCGTGGCCCGGGTCTGGCTCGCGGGGGAAGTTTCCCGCGAAGGGCCTGGCGACATGCAGCGGAAGTTCGCGCACAGCTACTTCCCGGAGCGCAGCGCCGACTTCGCCATCGAATGGGATGAGTTCTTCCTACCGTCTCGATTTCAGGCCTCTTCCCACGGCACTCCCCACCGCTACGATACCCATGTGCCGCTGATCTTCTGGCGGCGGGGAGTCGCACCGGTCGTCCAAATCGACCCGGTGCGCACGGTCGACATCGGACCGACTCTCGCCTCATGGGTAGGGGTCGATCCTCCGGAGTCGATCTCGGGCCGGAGTCTGGCGGACCTGATGGACCGGCCGGGCGCTCCGTAACCGGAGCCGTTTCCGGCCGGAAGGGCTCCAGGGTCATCGCGGGCTGGTCGGCACCGGCCGCCACGGCCGCGGTCGCCGTTGACGCCAGCCGTCAGCGTCAGCCGCGGGCGCGCTCGAGCGTGCGCGCCACCCGGCGCTCGGCGGCCGCGAGCGTGGACTCACCTCGCTCTTCGGCCTCTTTCAGAATCTCCGCAAGCGTCGTTCCTATCGAGTCGACCTTCTCGATGAGCTCGGCCGGCTCCGAGATGCCGCGTCCCAGATAGGCGAACGAGATCGCGCCACCGGCGTTGACGATGTAGTCCGGCGCGTACATGATGCCGCGCTCTCTCAGCCGCTCGACATCTTCGCGCTCTTCCAGCTGGTTGTTTGCCGAGCCGGCCACGATCGGGCATTCCAGCTTTGGAATGGTCTCGCGATTCAAGATCGCCCCGACGGCACAGGGGGCAAAGACGTCGCAGGCTGTCGAGTAAGAGTCGCCGCCGTTGATGAGCTCGCCGCCATGCTCTTTCGCCAGGCTACGGGCTCTTTCTTCGTCGACGTCTTCAATCAGGACCCGCGCACCTTCGTCGGCCAGCATGCGTATCAGGTGCGACCCGACATTACCGGCGCCTTGGACGACGACCTTCCGGCCGCGAACCGATGCCTCGCCGAATCTGCGCTCGAGAGCGGCTTTGATGCCGGTCAGCACTCCGCGAGCCGTGTACGGGCTCGGATCCACCTTCCGGCCCCTGTCGTCGTAGCCGTGGAGGTGATCGGTGAACCGGGCCATGAACTCCATGTCTTCGGGAGAGATCCCCATGTCTTCACCGGTCAGGAAGGCGCCGCCGAGAAGGTTGATCTGTTTCGCGTAGCGCTCGAGCAGCCCCCTGCGCTCTTCTCCGGCCATCGGGTGCGGCACCGCAAGCACCGCCTTGGCGCCGCCGAATCCCAGATCCACCGCCGCCCACTTCTGGGTCATTCCCTCGCTCAGTCGCATGGCGTCGTGGAGACCGTCAGCCGGGCTGGCATAGGTCGCGATCCTGGTACCACCGGTCGAGGGTCCCAGGGTGTTGTCGTGAATACAGATGAAGATCCACGACCCGGTAGGTTTGTCGAAGTTGGCCACGACGGCGAGGCCGTCCCAGGCCTCGATCAGCCGCTCTAGTTCTCTCACGGGCCCGAGTCTACCTGCTCGGATCGATTCTCGAGCCGACTTGGGACCGGTCCCGGGAAGGTTCCTTTTGGATACACTTCTCGCTAAGACAACGGAGGATCCATGACGCTTTCAAATGGCGACAGCATTCCGGACGTGCCCCTGCGTCGAAAAACCCCGGATGGCGTGGAGACAGTCTCAACCGCGGAGCTCTTCCGGGGTAAGAGCGTCGCCTTGTTCGGCGTGCCCGGAGCCTTCACCCCGGCCTGTTCCGATGTGCATCTGCCTGGCTTCGTCGTTGCGGCGGATGCCCTGCGCGAGGCCGGGGTCGACGAGATTGTCTGCGTCGCGGTGAACGACGCCTTCGTGATGGACGCCTGGGGGCGGGCTCGCGGCGCCGCGGAGCACATCACCTTTCTCGCTGACGGCAACGCCGAGCTGGCGACGAGGATGGGCCTCGAGTTGGATCTCGGCGCCGTCGGACTCGGGATCCGGAATCGCCGGTACGCCGCGCTCGTGCGCGACGGAGTCATCGATTACTTAGGGGTCGAGCCGGGACGCGATGTTGGGGTCTCGAGCGCCGAAGCGGTTCTGGAGCATCTGGCGAGCGGCTCCGGCTAGCTCGGTCTTCGCTCGACGTGTTTCCAGGTCTCGAAGGCGGCCGCCGGCTCGCCGTCTTTCTGTGGACAGGTCTCAACGGAGAAGAGCTGCCATTCCTCCCGGTGCCATTCCGGGAAGTAGGTGTCGCCCTCGACAACCGTGGCGACCTTCGTCAGGTAGAGGGTGTCGACCAGAGAGAGTGCGTCGGAGTACACCGCTGCGCCGCCCGCGACGAAGGCTTCGGTCTCGCCGGCAGCTCTGGCGATCTCGACGGCTTCGGCCAAGCTGGCGGCAAGCCCGACGCCCTCAGGCAGCTGGGGAGTGTCGCGACTCAAGACGATCGTGGTTCTTCCGGGCAAAACCCGGCCGATCGACTCGAAGGTCTTGCGGCCCATCACCAGGTGGTGACCCAGGGTCAGGGCTTTGAAGCGCTTGAGGTCCGCCGCGATCCGCCAGGGCAGGCGATTGTCTCGTCCGATAACGCCGTTCTCGGATACGGCAACGATGATCGATAGCTTCATCACGAAACCGGCGGCCCCGGAATCAAACCGCAATCGGCGCCTTGATGTGGGGGTGGGGATCGTAGTTCTCGAGCGCGAAGTCTTCGTAGCGAAAGTCGAATATCGAGTCCGGCTTCCGTTTCATGCGCATTCGGGGCAGCGGCCGCGGCTCGCGCGCGATCTGGGTGCACGCCTGATCGAGGTGATTCAGGTAGAGATGGGCGTCGCCCAGGGTCAGTACGAAGTCGCCGGGCTCGAGGTCGACCGCGCTGGCGACCATCATCGTCAGCAGCGCGTAGGAAGCGATGTTGAAAGGTACGCCGAGAAAGACGTCGGCGCTGCGCTGATAGAGCTGGCAAGACAGCTTTCTGTCGGCCACGTAGAACTGAAACAGAGCGTGGCAGGCGGGCAAGGCCATGTCATCGATCTCGGCGACGTTCCAGGCACTGACGATGTGGCGGCGTGAATACGGGTTCTCGCGCAGGTCGCGAAGCAGATTCGAGATCTGATCGATGGACCGGCCGTCGGCGGCGCGCCAGGAGCGCCATTGGGAACCGTACACCGGGCCCAGCTCGCCATTCTCGTCCGCCCAGTTGTCCCAAATCTTGACGCCGTTCTCTTGCAGATACCGAACATTGGTATCGCCCCGAAGGAACCACAGGAGCTCGTAAATGATGGAGCGCAAATGGAGTTTCTTGGTGGTCAGGAGCGGGAAACCCGCACTCAGGTCGAAGCGCATCTGGTGCCCGAAAATCGCCCGGGTACCGGTGCCGGTGCGGTCCGACCGCTCGGCACCCTCGTCGAGGATTCTTTGGAGGAGGTCCAGATACGGTTGCATTCGAGCTCGCTACTGTACCGAGTGACCGGATCCCGTACGGTCCTGCTACGCGGTGACTCCCTTTGCGTCTGCCTTGCGGTTTGCCGCCACGAGCTTGCCTAGGCCTTCCCTGACGTCTTCGACGATCGAGTAGAGGGACGGAACGAGTATGAGCGTGATGAATGTAGCAAACAGCACGCCGAAGGCCAAAGAGACTGCCATCGGCACCAGAAACTTGGCCTGCATACTCTTCTCGAGCAGAAGCGGTGTCAGACCGGCAAAGGTCGTGAGGGACGTCAGAAGAATCGGGCGGAAACGGGCTTCGCCGGCGATCAGAATCGCCTCGCGAAGCGTGGCGCCTCGCCGCGTCGCCCGGTTGATGAACGAAACCAGCACCAGGCTGTCGTTGACCACCACTCCGGTGAGGGCCACGATTCCGAACATCGAGAGGATGGCCAGGTCCAGGCCCATGATCACGTGGCCCCAGACGGCACCGATCAGGCCGAACGGAATCGCGCTCATCACGATGAGTGGTTGCAGGTACGAGCGGAAGGGAACCGCCAGCAGGCCGTAGATCACGAGCAGAGCGATCATGAATCCACTCAGGAGATCGGACATGGTCTTGCGCTGCTCTTCCTGTTCGCCTTCGAAGGAAAACCGGATCTCGGGATAGTCCGCCAGAACCCTGGGCAGGACCCGGGCGGCGAGGTCTGCGATGATCTCGTTGGTGTTGGCGATCTCGGTATCGACGTCGGCCGTGACGTTGACCACTCGATTGCGATTGGTCCGGCTGATCGCCGCCGGCCCGCGTGACAGCGTCGTCCTAGCGGCGGTGGCGAGCGGCACCTCGGCTCCCTGTGGACTCCGGATTCTCATCTGCTCGAGATCGGCCAGCGACTTGCGGTCGCTCTCGGGATAGCGCACCATCACCTTGACGTCGTCGCGGCCGCGCTGGATTCGTTGGGCCTCCTCGCCGTAGAACGCCTGGCGGACCTGGCGGGCGAGGTCCAGCTGGGTCAGGCCCGCCAGTTCAGCCTCGCGGGTCAACTGGAGCTCGATCTCCCGTTTTCCTTCCCGGAAGGAGTCGGCGATGTCTCGGGTTCCGGGGTAGGCGGCGATCTCTTCCTTGAGCCGCTGGGCCACCGCGGTGAGGTGGTCGAGGCTGGGGCCGAAGAGCTCGATGTTCACCGCTTCACCCGAGCTGAATAGAGACGAGCTGTAGGTCAGCTCGACCGCGCCGGGAATCTCCCCGACCTTGGCTCGCCAGCGGTCGGCGATGTCGGTGGATCCGATTCTTCGCTCCTCTGCCGCCTGCAGCTCGAGCGTCACTTCTCCGAGATGAGGAGAATCGAAATTGGCGCTCCCGGTCACACCACGGCTTTGCTGGGCACGGAATGGCTGACTGCCGACCGATGACAGAACATGGCGGATGGCTCGATCGCCGGTCTCCTCCTCGATCTCGTGCGCCAGCTCCAGCGCCGCTTCTTCGATTCGTTCGATCGCGGCGGCGGTGACTTCCGCGGGCGTGCCCTGCGGCAACGTCAGCATCGCCGCGGTGTTGTCGGCCTCCACCGCCGGGAAGAAGTTGAACTTGACCCAGCCGCCGCGCACGACCCCGAAGGTCAGCAGCAGTCCGGCGATGCCGAAGGCGAACGTCAGGTATCGCCATTCGATGGCCTTCTTCAGCGTCGGGCGGTAGGTGTTCTCGATCAGAAAGGCGAGGCCCGTGCTCACCCGTCGTTGCAGGCGGCGCCATGGACCGGTCTTGCGGGCGGCGCCGGGCTTTTCTTGCTTCAGATGGGAAAGGTGATTCGGAAGAATAAAGAGTGATTCGACCAGAGAGAACATCAAGGTCGCGATGACGATGATCGGCACCACCCTCATGACCTTGCCCATGGTGGTGGTTACCGCCAGCAGAGGTGCGAACGCCGCCACACTGGTCAGTACCGCGAACACCACGGGCTTGGCTACTTCGATGGCACCGGTTTCCGCCGCTTCGAGGCCTTCGAGGCCGGATTCGTATTCGGTGTGTATGTTCTCGCCCACGATGATCGCATCGTCGACAACGATGCCGAGTACGACAATGAAGGCGAACAGGGAGATCAGATTCACCGAGACGTCGTTCCACGGCATGAAGATGACCGCGCCCAGGAACGAGATCGGAATTCCGAGCGACACCCAGCCCGCCAGGCGGAGCTTGAGGAAGAGAGAGAGCACGAGCAGGACCAGAGCGAAACCGGCGAGACCGTTGCGCGTCAGCAGATCGAGCCGACTGCGCAGCACGATCGTCTCGTCGTGCCAGGTATCGAGAGAAATGCCCTCAGGCAGCCTGGGGCGCGTCTCCGCGATGTATTGCTTGACCACGTCCGCCACTTCGAGCGCGCTCTGCTCGCCGACCCGAAAGACTTGGACCACGACGGCCGGGCGGCCGTTGAAGCGCGACCACAGGTCGGTGTCCGCGAAACCGTCAACGACCGTGGCGACATCTCCGAGGAGGAGACTGGTGCCGTCCCTCTGGGTGCGCAGCGGCAGCCGCTCGAACTCTGGGCCCTCGTAGGCCTGGCCCTCGGTGCGCAGCAGGATCTCGCCGTCGCGGCTGCGGATGCGACCACCGGGGAGATCGAGTGAGAAGCGGCGCACCGCGGCCGCGACCTCATCGAAGGTGAGGCCGTAGCTCCTCAGATCTTGCTCGCTGATCTCGATCGAGACCTCGTAGGGACGCGCCGCGACGAGTTGTACCTGGGTGATCTCGGGCAGGTTGGAAAGGTCGTCGCGCACCCGTTCTCCCAGGACCTTGAGAGTGCGTTCATCGGCGTCTCCGGAGATCACGACTTCGATGACCTGGGTACGCCGGATGATTTCTTCGATGACCGGCTCTTCGGCTTCGAGCGGAAACGTGTCGATGGCGTCGACCTTCGACTTGACGTCGTTCATCACCCGCTCGAGGTTGGCGTCATCCATGATCTCGATGATGATCGCGGCGGCGTTCTCGGCAGCGGTCGAGCGAATGTCGTCGATACCGTCGATACCCTGAATAGCCTCTTCAATTCGAACGACAACGCCTTCTTCCACTTCCTCGGGCGCGGCGCCCGGGTAGGGCACCGTTACGCTGATGAGGTCGATGGAAAACTCGGGGAACACCTCCCTTTTGATGCTCCGGACAGTCATCAGGCCACCGACCACGATCAGGACCATCAGCAGATTGGCGGCAACGCCGTTTCGGGCGAACCAACGGATTGCGCCGTTCATGATTTGACTCCCTCCAGGGCCGGGGTTTCCATCGGTTCGTCGGGACTCTGGACCCGGACCCGCATGCCGTCTACGACCGCGGTGAGCGGCGATACACAAACTCGCTCGCCGCTATCGAGGCCGCGGGTGATCACGAGCTCTTCGGAGGTGACGCGCAGGATCTCCACCTCGCGGATGCGGAGACGGTTCTCGGAGTCGACGACCAGGATCCGGTCTTCTTCACGCAGAGCGGCCCTCGGCAGGACAATCGCGTCCTCGGCGGTCTTGCCCTCGATCTCCGCGTCGAGGTAGAGCCCGATCGGCAGCGGCGCCGCATGGATACCGGTCAGGGAGAAGGGGTCTTCGATTTCGGCAATGACCGAGACCATTCGGGTCTGTGGATCGATCCGACTGCCGGTGCGCGCGACCCTGGCCGGCCACGAGCCGTCCGTAGAGCCGATTCGCCCACTCAGGAGCGCCCGTGGCTGCGGTCCGTCCGGCCTGCCGAGAGTGATGTCGAGAAACGCCAGCTCGCTCTGCGGAACCTTCAGCGAGATCTCGGCACGTTCGGTCGAATAGACCTGGGCCAGCGGCGTGCCGGGGCCGACGAATTGTCCGACGTCGACAAGCTTGCTCTCCACGCGGCCGGAGAACGGGGCTCGGATTCGGGTTCGTTCGAGCTGGAGCTTGGCCTGCTCGAGCGCCGCCTGCGCCGATTTGAGTTCGGCCCGAGCCTGGGCGAGCTGCGGCTCTCGAAGCACAAGAGAGGTCGGCTCACCCTCGCCGAGCTCGCTCCATTCCTCGATCGCCATTCTCGTCTCGGCTTCTTCGCGCTCGAGCTGGACCTCGGCCTGAGCCACCCGGGCTTCGGCCTGCGTAACCGCCAACTCGAAGTCGCTCGGATCCAGACGCACCAGAAGGTCGCCGCGCTCGAAGAACGCTCCCTCGGCGAAGCTCGAGGTCAAGTTTGCGACCCGGGCGCCGATCTGGGAGCCGAGAGTCGAGCGCGTCGTTGGCTCGACCGTGCCGTTGGAATACACATTCAGCGCCACCGATCCCCGCGTCGCTTCGACCACCCGCACCAGCGGTGGCTGCACTTCCTGCTCAACTCGCTCTACCGCCGGCTTGGCTTTCACGATCATGGCCATGGCGACAGCCGCCGCCAGGATGACCAGAAGGGGAAGAAATAGCCTCAGTCGTTTCGTCATTTCGATTCCTCGGTTTCGGAGAGAGCCCGATCGACTTCATTCGGGGAGTACGTCGTGGTTCCGGTTACCGGCAGGCCGCCGCCCAGGGCCAGGTAGAGGTCGACTCGTTGCGCGAGTCGAAGCCGGCTGATCTCCAAGAACTGGCTCGCGGCGGTGGTCGCTTGGCTCTGTGCGGCCAGGACACTCAGGTAGTCGGCCAGGCCGGAGAAGTAGCGGTCCTGAGCGAGCGTCTCGGCCGCGCTCGACGCCTTCCGGGCGCGCGCTACCGCTTCGAGCTGTTCACCCAAGTAGGTATCGTTGGCGAGCTGCGCTTCGACGTCCGACACGGCTCGGATCACCGCGCTCTCGTGCTGCGCGAGGACCTCTCTCTGGGCGGCTTCGGAAAGGGCGACTCCGGCTCGCAGCCGTCCGCCCTGGAAAAGCGGTTGCAGCAGTCCGGCCGCCAAGCTCCAGACGGAGAAGTTGCTGTCCAGGAGATCATCGAGCTCTTGGCTCGTGCGGCCGGTCGAGCCGGTCAGCGTCAGGCGTGGATAGAGCAGCTTGCGGGCTGCGGCGATGTCGAGCCCGGCCGAGGCCAGGCGGCGCTCGGAGGCTTGAAGGTCGGGCCGCCGCCGGAGGACTTCGCCGGGCAGGCCCGGTTCGGCTGCCGCCGGCAGCGCCGGGAGGTCGCTGTCCGCTTCGCTCAGGATCTTCATTGCCTCGGTGTCCCTGGCCAGCAGAATCTCGAGTTGGCGCTGGACGGCGTCCTGCTGTCTCCTGGTGGCTGCATAGCGCGCCTCGGCATTGGCTTCGTTGGCTACCGCGAGGCGCAGATCCAGCGCGGTCCTCAGCCCCTGCCGGTAGCGCTTCTCCAGGCGATTGCGCACACTGGCTCGGTTCTCGAGGGTCTCCTTGGCGAGCGCGACCTGGGATCTGGCTTCCAGGAAGGCGAACCAGGCTTTGGCGGTCTGTCCGGTGATCGAGAGCCGGGCGGCCTCGAGCTCGTAGGCCGCGGCCTCGGCCCGGGCCTGCGCGGAGAGCCCCGCATCTCGAATGCGCCCCCAGAGATCGGCTTCCCAGGAGACGTTGATCGCAGCGCCCAGCGTCGTCGAGGTGTTGCTGAGCACTCGGCCTTCAGCGCCGGGAATCGGAAGGCCGATGAAATTCTGTTTCCTTCGGCTGCCGTCGGTGGAGAAGCCGGCCTGCGGCTTGCGCGCAGCGCCGGCGATTCGGGCCTGAGCCAACGCGGCGTCGAGTCGCGCCGAGGCGGACCGCAAGTCTCGATTGGAGGCCAACACCAGCTCTATGAGCCGATCGAGCTCCGTGTCCCCGAACGCCCGCCACCAGGTTGTGGTGACCGGTTCGGTCTCGAGGTTGTCGAATCGTGGACTGCTCCATTCGCTCGGAATCGGGGCCTTGATCTCCAAGGTTGGCCCCGCGCTTGCGCAGGCGAGGCTCGAGAGCCCGACCGCGACCAGTGCCGGCAGCGCCAGGTTCGCCGGTCTCGCCCCTCTCGCTGCAGGGCCATTCCGGAGTCCTTTCGTCATGTTTCGTTTCCTCCACCAAGTGCGGCCGCCTCGGCCTGGAGACCGCCGCTCAGGAAGCGGACCAGCTTTGTGGTCAGTCCGTCCAGATCGGCCGGGTTGCAGAGCCCGCCCGACAGGCGGTGGGCCAAAGAGCCGAGGCCGGCGGCGTGCACCATCGAGCCGACCATGAAGTGGAATCGCCAGAACAGCTCGTCGCGAGGCAACTCGGGCAGTGCGCGCGCGAGGGCGGAGCTGAAGCGAGTCACGATGCCGCGAAACTGATCGAGAACGATGTCGTGAAACGTCTCGTCGGGCTCGGAGAAGGTCCGGCAGACGAAGCGTGCGAAGGCGTGCCCGCCCCGTTCGCGCTGCACCATCTCGAGCGTCGGCTGCACGAAGGCGCGAACGATGTCTTCTACCTTGGGCTCGCTGCTCTCGGCCTCGACCCGATCGAGAAGCTCGATCCGGCGCTCGTTGAGCGGGCTCAGCCGACGCGCCAGCACTTCGCGCACGAGAGCCTCCTTGGACCCGAAGTGGTAGTGAACCGCGGCGAGATTGGCCCCAGCGGCCTGCGTGATGGCTCGAAGTGACGCGCGGTCAACACCCTCGTGAGCGAAAAGATGCTCGGCGGCGTCGAGCAGGCTGGTCTTGGTGTCGGCGGTGCCGGTCGGCTCTGGTGGGGGAGAACTCTCGTCTAGAGGTTCGGCCATGATGCTACTCCTGAGTCAATCGTACGTTTGAATCAAACGTATGTTTCAATCGTAGGCGATTCCTTCGGACACCGCAACTGCCTTGGCCGATCCGGCCCTTGCCACGGACTGCTAGGCGCCGAACATCCGGCGCCAGTCGTCGAGACTATCGATCTTCAGATAGGCGTTGTTCTCGAGCTCGTCGGCGATGGTCGAGGTCTCGGTCGGCCCATAGTGATGGCCGGGAAAGAGCACGGTCTCCGGCGGCAGCTTGGCCAGTTTCTGGGTCAGGCTCTCGTACATCTGCTCGGGGTCGCCGCCGGGGAGGTCGACGCGGCCGCAGCCCTGGACGAACAGGGTATCGCCCGCAACCAGCCGGTCGCCGATCAGAAAGCACTGGCTTCCGGGAGTGTGTCCGGGAGTGTGCAGGCAGCGAATCGGGATTCGACCGAGCTCGAGGGTCTCGTCGCTTTCGACCCTGCGCAGATCGCCCTCGGAGAGGCCGGTTACCACTTTGAGGCCGTCGGCCTCGTTCTTGTTGACGTACACCGGCACCGCCTTGTGCTCGAGCAACTTGCCGAGGCCTTCGACCGAGAGCCCAAAGAGATCGCCGCCGACGTGATCCGGGTGGTAGTGAGTCACCAGTGCGCCGGCGATCTCATAGCCGTCGGCCTGGGCCGTATCGATCAGGCTCTGGACGTCCCAGGCGGGATCGACGATGAAGGCCCGCCGGCTCTCGACATCGCCCAGTAGATACATGAAGTTCGCCATCTGCCCGGCCACGACGTGGTTGGTCGCGACCTGGCGACCGGCCAGCAGTTGGCGAAAGTAGAGGTGTTGATCGAGTGTGTCCATTCGGTTGTCTCCGGCAGCTTTCGTTTCGTTGGCTAGAGGTCGAACTCCATGCCTTCGGCCGCGATCTTGAATCCCCGCTTCACCAGCGTCGCACGCTCCGGAGTGTCGTCGAGGAGAATCGGGTTCGAGTGGTTCATGTGGATGAAGGCGATCTCGGGCGCCGGCTCCCCGAGGCTCTCGAAGCGGTCCATCGAGCTAGCCACCAGCGGGTGACCGATCTCGGCGAGCGAGCGATTGGGGAGCTCGGCTCCCGAGTAGAAGGTGCCGTCGAGCAGCGCGACATCGACCTGGCCGAGCCAGTGCTCGATCGACGGCGACCAATGCTCCCAGGCATCGGTGTCGGGCACGAACAGGAGCGCGCGCTCGGGGCCTCGAATCAGAAACCCGACGGTATCGGTGTACTCCTCACGGTGTGGCGAGGGCACGAGAGTGACCGAGACACCGTCCTCGAGCTCGACCCTGCCGCCGGATGGGACTTCCTGAATGCTGATGTTCTGCTTGTCGACGAGCTGGCTCCAGGGACCGTTGCTGCGCAGGAAGGCGGCCATGCGTGGGGTGGAGTACACGGGCAAGCGCCGAGTATGCACCGCCTCGTAGCCGAAGAAGGCCAGGCCGAGATAGTGCCCGATGTGAGCGTGGCTCAAGAACAAGCCGTCGACCGGAGCGCGGTCGACCCCGTTCGGGAGCGGCCCGCGGACGTCGGCGACCGCCTCGAGCTGCTCGCGCACGTCGGGAGTCGCTTCGAAGAAGTAGACCTTCTCCGAGCTGGGCAGCACCAGTGCCAGCGAGGCCACGAGGCGATGGGAGCCTGTTTCCCGCGCTCGTCTGCAGGTGGGGCCACTACAGGCCGCGTGGGGAACTCCGCCGTCCTGCACCGAGCCGATCACGCGCAGGAACGGCGCTTCAGGCTCGGCGGCTCTCGCAAGGCCGTGCGTCGAGGGGCGGCACCCGACCACGAACGGAAGCGTCAGGCACAGGAGCTGCACGGCGCGCTTCATCGCTCGATGCTATCGAATCGGTGCTGGTAAGTTAGGCCGCGTGCCGGTAGCCGAGGGCCTTCGTCACCAGCTTCTGAGACTCGTTCCCGACCAGCCCGTGTGGATCGAGGCTCGGGCCGCACTGCTCGACCCCGGCAGCCGCCTGTTCGGAGACCCGCGGGGCTTCGTCATTCGCTCCGACGATCTGCGGCTGGGCGCTGTCGTCGGCGAGGCTTCAGAGTCGCTGGTCCGCGAGGCGCTCGCGGACATCCCGGATGCCGGGTCCGACCCGAGCGCGCTTTGGGCCGTGGTGGTACCCGAGGGCTTCACACCCGAGGTGCGCTCGGCGCTGAGAGATTGGACCTCCGACGAAGCCGATATCTTCCGCGAGCCGCAAGGGGGGGTGTCGCCACCGATGCGGCCGTCGGAGGGGGTCCGCCGGATGTCGCGGGCCGAATCATCGCTTCTCGAAGGCCTGTCAGAAGCCCTCGCTTCCGAGCTCTCGGAGGCATTGGTCCGCTCCGAAGTGGTCGCGGCCTGGGTCGACGCTCGGCCGGTGTCTTTCTGTCATGTCGCCTGCGAGAGTGAGCGGCTCTGGGATGTCTCGATCAACACGGCCGCCGAATACCGGCGTCGGGGCCTGGCCGCGGAGTGCGTGGCGTGGTTGGCCGCCGAGATGAGAGATCGCGGCAAGCGCGCGGTCTGGGGTGCTCATTCGGAGAATGTGGCCTCACGGCGCCTGGCGCTGAAGCTGGGGTTCGAACCCAGCGGCAGGCTCTGCTTGTTCGAGAACGAGCGCGAGGAAAACCGGGTCGATTAAGTAACTGGAAAGTTACGGTTTTGAGCCCTATACTCCTGGGGTTGCCGGCACCTGTCGATATCACCGACCCGTTTCGCGCTCTTTCCGATCCCACGCGCAGGGAGATCGTGAGCCTGCTTGCGGCAGGCCCCTTGCCGGTGCGCATGATCGCCGGGAACTTCCCGTCGATCAGTCGGCCCGCGGTCTCGAAGCATCTCCGAATCCTCCGCGAGGGCAGGCTGGTAAGCGAAGAGCGCTCGGGACGCGAACGCTACTACCGTCTCGAGCTCGGGACGGTCGCCACCACCCTCGCCTGGATGACGGGCGTCAGCGTCAAGGCCGGTGCCGGAACCGGCGTCGGGACCGGTGCCGGTCCCGGGATAGGCGCAGAGACCAGCAATGCGGGCGGGGCTGAGAGCCCTCGCTCGGCCAGCCGCAAGCGAGCAGCGAAGTCTTCGAAGCCGCGGTCCGAGGCAGAAGCCTCGCCGCCTCCGGAGGTCGAGCCGGGTGGGGACTCCGACGACTGGAAGTCCTGGTGACGGAAGCGTCGAAGCGCGAGCGCCTGGCGCTTGCGGCGCTGCTGTTGGTCAGTCTGTGTCTGAACCTGGTCGGAATCGGCTGGGGTCTGAGCCCCGTCTGGTCCTGGGCTCCCGACGAGATCCGGCCCGAGCAGGTGCTCGAGCCCGCGGCTTGGTCCGAGAAGTACCCACCGCTCCACCGGCTGCTGTTGTCGGTGGTACTGAAGCCCGCCAAGGCCGGATTCGAGGCCAGCGACTCGGTGCCGTGGCAGACGGAGAGGAACTGGCTCGGCGTTCTACAGCGTCTGGTGAGCATCCTCGCCGCCGCGGGTGTCGTGGTGTTGGTCTTTCGAACGGCTCGCCAGGCCGGCTACGCACGGGCGGCCCTGCCGGCGGCCGCCGTAGTTGTGGTCTCGCCGACCTTCGTCTACTACGCCAAGACCGCCAACCTCGAAGCGGCATACCTGTTCTGGTTCGCGCTGTCCCTACTGTTCTTCGTCCGAGCCTGGCAGGGCGGTGCGCTGCGGGATTTCCTGTGGTGCTCGGCCGCGACGATCGCGGCGGTCACCACCAAAGACCAGGCGTATGGACTCTATCCGGTACTGATGGCCGCGAGTCTGGTGCGAATTGCCCGTGACCACTCCGAGCTCCCGGGCGTCTGGGCTCGCGTCCGGGCCACGGCGTTGGACCGCCGGGTCTGGGGTTCGGCACTGATGGCGCTGGGTCTCTTCGGCGCGATCTATGCCGTCTCGGGGGGTGTCGATGACTTCGTCGACCACGTCAAGAAGATCGTCGGCCACAACACCATGCAGTACCGGGAGTTCGATAGAAGCCTCGCCGGCGTCGCGTCGATGTCCTGGTCGGCGCTTCGCCGCAGCGCCTTTGTCACCGGTTGGCCGCTGTTTCTGGTTGCGATTCTCGGAGTCGTAGTAGCGATTCGGAATCGGCAGAGCACGGCAATGGTTCTGGCTCTGGTGCCGCTGGGCTATTTCTTGAGCTTCATCTGGGTCATCGGCTTCCACTACGTTCGCTTCTTCCTGCCGTTGCTGCCGGTCTTCGCCATACTCGCCGGCCGAGGTTGGGTGGCTCTCGCACGGCGCTGGCCGCGGGGCACCAGGGCGGCGGCGGTCATGGTCTTCGCCTGGGCCCTGGTGCGTTGCATCGGCGTGGGCGCCGCCATGCTGACCGATACCCGCTTGGATGCGGAGCGATTCCTTGCCGCCGGCGCCGCCGGCTCGGCCGGGGAGTCCGCGGTCGGGGTCGGACGGGTCACGGTTCTGCCGTGGGACCTCGAGAACGCGGTGTGGGGGAAGCTCAGACCCGAGGGCTGCGAGTTCGTCGATCGAGAACGGCCGGAGCGGGTGGTGTTCAACGTCAGCGACATACGCACGGCGCGCGAACGGGAGATCCTGCGTAGCTTCGAGATCGGGCGCGTCAACTATGAGCTCGAGCAGCGCTTCCTGCCGCGCGTGAAGCCACCCGGATGGGGAGCGACGAGCTCGAACCTCATGTTCTTGTCACCCGAGATTCGTATCTTCCGGCGCGCGAAACGTCCGTGCATCGACCAGGCGTCTTTGATTGGGGTTCTGAACCGCAAGGCCAGTCGAGGCGACGCCGGCACGGAGCGAGCGCTGCTCGAGTTGATGCTTCGGGAGGGCTGGGGGTCGAAGATCGATCCCGACGGTCGGGCGGTCCTGCTCGGCACCAGCCACGGACACTGGACGCGCGCGACCCAGCCGGCAGTCTTGGCGCTCGAGAATCCCGGACTTCGGCCGCTCGGCGTCGGGCTCCGACTCGCCGTAATGGCGGGTCGGGAGTACCGACCGGTCCCGGTTCGTCTTCAGGACCGAGGCGAAGTGTTGCGGCTGACCTTCGGGCGCCAGAGAATACGCGGACTTCGCCTCGCGGATCTCGAGCCGGGCGAGCGGCGATTGGTCTGGATCTGGAGCAAGAAGGCCTGGCCGGGACAGGAGAAGGTACCGCGGATGCTGGGTGTCAAGCTGCTCGAGCTCCGGCTCGAGCCGGATGACCGCCAAAGCGGCGACTTAGTCGACGCGCTTGGCGACGGCGATCAGTCCGAGGCCCTTCCAGGGCAGTAGCCAATCGGTACGGCGCAGAATCGGCACCAGCCAGTCGAAGATCTTGAGTTGACTGCGGCTGAAACCGCGTCGCCTGAGGACCTTGCCGTTCCAGAGCCAGCCCGGCACGGACGCCTTGTTGAAGCCCTGCAGATGCTCGACCTCGAAGCCGCAGGACTCGAGTTCTTCGGTTAGCATCATCCTGCCGTAGCGGCAGCGATGGTCGAGTGACTCGTCGAGTGACGAATACAGCCATTGTCCGGCGGGCACGTAGACCACCGCGCGGCCGCCCGGCTCGAGAATCGAATGCAGGTTGCGCAAGGCGGCCAACGGATCCCGCACGTGCTCGAGGACGTTCAGGCAGATCGCCGTGTCGAATTGCTCACCCAGTTCGGCGAAGGTCTGCGGATCTTCGAGGTCGACCTTCGCCACGTCCAGGTAGGGCTTGCCGCCGGCGAAGTTGTTCAAGTAGTGGAGGTAGTGATCGTTGATGTCGGATGCCACGTAGCGATCGCGGGGGATCATGAAGGTTGTGATGTTGCCGATACCGGCGCCGATCTCGAGCACCTTGCTACCGACCCACGGCTCCAGCGCGCCGGCCATCCAGCCGTTGAAGCGCTGCGCCCGCTCCAGGTTGTGCAGGATGTTGCCGCCGTAGGCGTCCTCCTTGTAGAGATCGTCGACGATCCAGAACTTGAGAATCGCCCAAAGCGCGCGGAAGCCGTCTTTGATGCCGATCTTCTTGCCTTCGCGATAGGTTCGACCGTGGTAGCTGATCGGCACCTCGTACATCGACCAACGTCGCTTCGCCGATTTGGCGGTCAGCTCGATCTCGATCGCGAAATCGTTCGAGCGCATCGGCAGCGACTTGAGCAGCGGCGCCCGAAACATCTTGTAGCAGGTCTCGACATCCGAGAGGTTCAGGTCGGTGAACCAGTTGCTCATGAATGTGATCAGGCGATTGCCGAGCTCATGGCGGAAGTAAAGCACCCGGCGCCGTTCGCCGGCGAGGAAGCGTGAGCCATAGACGACGTCGGCGCCGTCCTCGATAAAGGGCTCGATGAGCCGCGCCAGGTCGCGCGGGTCGTATTCCAGGTCGGCATCCTGAATCACGATCAGATCTCCGCTCGCGGCCTCGATTCCGGTGCGGATCGCGGCGCCCTTGCCCTGGTTCTTCTCCTGGAGGATCAGGCGCATGCGCTCGCCGTTTTCGCTCGCGATGTCTTTCAGGATCTCTCGAGTTCCGTCGGTCGAGCCGTCGTCGACGACGATGATCTCGAGACGGGAGATGTGGGGCAGATCGAGCTCGAAAAGACGGCCGAGCAGAATAGCGGCCAGATAGCGTTCGTTGTAGACCGGAACGACGAGCGTGAGCCCCAGTTCTTGGGGCGGTTCGTTCCGCCAGTCGAGTCGCCACCAGGGCGTGCTTGTCGTGAGTGTCAAGATCCCTCCCCGAAACCGATAGCGCGGTCGAGTCTAGCTGAGGCGGAGCTACAGAAGCCCGGCCGCGTAGCCGCCGTCGACGGTGATCGCCTGGCCGGTCACGTACGAGGCCGCCGGGCTCGCAAGGAAGCCCACTACCTCGCCGATCTCCTCGGGCTCGGCCATTCGTCCAATAGGAAAGCCCGCACCTCGTTCGGCCAGGACTTCGGCTACGTCGATTCCGCGCCGCGCGGCGACGCCTTCGGCGATCTCGAGCTGGCGGGCGGTCTTGGTGTACCCGGGCAGTACGGAGTTCACCGTCACCCCGGAAGCGGCAACCTCCCGGGACAGCGTCTTGAGGTAGCCGACGACCGCCGGTCTGAGGGTGTTGGACAGTGCGAGATCGGGAATCGGCTGCTTGGTCGAGACCGAGTTGATGGCGATGATCCGACCCCAACCGCGCCGGACCATGCCGGGCACTACCAAGCGGCACAGGCGCGGAATGAACAAGAAGACCAGGGGTAGGGCTTCATTCCAGTCGGCTTCATCGAGCTCGGCCGCGGGCTTGACCTTGGGGCCGCCGCCATTGGCCACGAGGATATCGACCGGTCCAAGAATCTCCTCGGTGTCCGAAACCAGATCCTCGAGCGCTTCCGGTTCTCTCACGTCAGCCGGAAAAGAGACCACCTCCGTTGCAGTCTCGGCCAGGATCTCCTCGGCCTGCTTCAGTTTCGTGCCACCCCGGCTCGAGAGCGCGATCCGCGCACCCCTGCGCGCAAGGGCGGCCGCTGCGGCGAATCCCAACCCGCTGCTCGCGCCGGTGACCAGGGCGACTCGGTCGGACAAATCCTCCTGCTGCATGTGGTGAGTGTATCGCTGAGATCCGCAGGATGGGCCAGCCTCGCAGGCAAAACCAATCGGGAGGGGACACCATGAGAATCGTGTCCCCGATCTAGCCGGCGCACGTGAGCGAGCGTTCGAACCTCTCGATTCCGTCATCTGGAACCAAAGCCAGGTAGGTCCTGAAGGGCGGCTCGGGTTGGGGGCAGGCCCAGGCGATGACGACGTCCCCCTTTCTGCGAGCAGGAATCCCGCGCACGGTCGGCACGCGGTCGGCCAGCGCCCCCTCTTGAAAGCTCGCGATGGTCGATTCCGAGAGGTTCTCGATCCGCCCTTCGAGTCTCGGGCGGCCCGGTGCCTCGGCTTCGCTCAGAACCTCGATCTCGGCACCCGCGGCGGCGCCGTCAGAGACGACCGGCACGATCACGCGACGCAGGCTGACGCCCAACGTGGGCAGCGCCGTTGGCGCGGCCGCGCGCAACGACACCCATTGGATGCGCAGCTCGGGAATCAGGTCATTGTCGATTGCGGTGAGGCCGAAGGCCGTCTTCCTGTTCGTTCGACCGTCCCGGATCGGAACCACGGCATACGGCGACGGGCCACCGGCTCCGGTTTGCCGGGCGTGCTCCACCAGCTCCAGCAGGTTGGCGAAAGTGGTCTCCCGGTACATGTTCCGAGGCGCGTTGAACTCGACCCGGGGATGCTCGTCCGTGTTGGCCGGAGCGTCGGCGCCGAAGGTTCGAGCGGCGCCCGAATCGAGCAGCAGCATGCGGGCGAAGTCCTCGATGCCGTTCCAGCCGGCCACGCTCATGTCCTCGCTCGCGCCCGGTAGCCGATTCAGCCGCCGCGCTCGTGTGCCGTCGAGAGCGTGCGGCTCGTCGCTGCCGACGAGGATCAGGTCCCCCGGTTGCGGCGCCCAGATCGTGACCTGCGTGAAGACCTCGGAAAACGTCCCGACGACCGAGCGCAGGTCTTCGCTCGACATGCCGTAGCTCTGAAACCACTGGCCCATGACGCCGTTGGGCGCCAGCCGTTTTCGGGCCAGCTCGAAGTACTCGCGCGTGAACAGATTGGCGACTCCGCTGATCCAGGGGTTCGACGGCTCGGAGATGATCACGTCCCATCTGCTGATCGTGCTGTCGCTGGCGAGAAGAAAGTTGCGAGCGTCGGCGAACTTCAAACGCAGTTTCGCGTCGAACAGCACGCCGCGGTTTTCGGCCGCGAAGAAGCGCGACGCCTCGACGACCTCGGGCGAGATCTCGATCACGTCCAGGCGCTCGACTTCGGGATGAGCCGAAACCGCGGCCGGGGTCATGCCGGTGCCGAAGCCGATCACCAGCACTCGCTCGGGGTTGCGGTGGAGGAGAGCCGGTAGGTGCCCGAGCGCCAGCTGCGTTCGGCTGTCGCCGGAACGGCTGCCGTCGGTCTTGCCGTTGATGACCAGAAGGCGGTCGCCGGCGACATCGCGGACCGAAACCGATCCGACGGCGCTCTCACGGTAGAACACGATGCGGTTGCGCTTTCTGAGGGCCTCGCGGAAGCTCGTGCCGGCCGGCAGGTCGAGGATTCGGCTGGCGTTGATGAATGGCCCGCTGGTGGTGAGCACCGGGTCCCAACGTGGGGTCAGCGCGGCGGCGAGCGTGAATACCAGAAGACCCCCGGAACCCTTGGCGGTCGCCCATCGAGTCCGCGGACGCCCGGCGACCAGGAGCAGAGCGCCGCAGGCCGCCAGGCCGACCGCTCCGAGGAGAAGTGTGTTCTGGAGCCCGACGTTGGGCAAGAGCCAGAAGCCCGCGGCCAGTGCGCCCAGCGTCGTGCCGGCGGTGTTGACGGCATAGGCCGTACCGACGTCCTCACCCGCCGTTCGCTGCCGCGGCGAGCAGCCGCTCGCGATCAGCGGTGACAGGAAGCCGAAGAGCGCGGTCGGGATCAAAACCAGGCACCAGACGAGCAAGAACGAGAAGACCACCAGCCAGCCAAGCTGGCTCTCGAGATTCCAGCGGAAGGCCTGGAGGAACAGACCGGGCAGGCGATCGAACGCCAGCAGGCCCAGGACCACGGCGATGGCCGAGGCGGCGGCGATCCATGGTGCGATGGAGGAGAATTGTCTTGATCGGTTCCTGGCCCAGGTCGCGAAGACGAAGCCGCCCGCCGCCAGGCCGGCCAGGTAAGCCGACAGCGTCAGGCTGAAGGCGTAGACGCTCGAACCCAGAATCTGGGTCAGAGCCTGAATCCAGCCCAGCTGAATGGCGAGAGCGGCGGCGCCGAAAACCGCAAAAGCAGTCAGAGCGGTGTTAGTTTTGAAAGGCTCGGGGGTCGGTTTCGGTCGGGAACCCGAGGCGCCCTCCCCATGGACCTCGGGACCCCCGGTCGGCTCCCGGGCTTCGGCCCAGAGTGCAAGGGAGATCGCCAGGTTGACGGCGGCGGCGGTCAGCAGAGTGTGGGTCGTACCCAGGGTGGGCAGCAGCACGAATCCGGCCGCGAACGCACCGATGGCCGCCCCGAGCGTGTTGAGCGCGTAGATGCTGCCGATCACGGAGCCCAACGATTCGGTTGGCTTCCGGGTCTTAGGGTGCCGCCCGGTAGGACCGGCCGGAAGCCGGCCGCGGACCAGCGCCGGGATGGTTCCTCCCATCAGAAACGTAGGAAGCAGCAGGGCCGCGGCGGCCGTGAGGAAGCGAGTGACGTCGCCGGTGGGAGTCGCCAGCTCCGTCGCTCTCGCGAACTGCGCGTACCAGGGAGCGAGCTGCGGCAGGAGTCTCGAGCTGGCGAGGCCATAGAGGCCGATCGCGGCTTCGAGACCCGCAAAGAGAAGCAGCGGGCGGCGAATCCGGTCGGCATGCCGGCCGAGCACACGGCTGCCCAGTGCCAGGCCGAGCATGAACGCCGCCAGCACGATGGCCTCGGCGCGGATGGTGATTCCCAGGAAAACGGACAGCTGCCGCGTCCAGACGACCTCGTAGACGAGTGCCGCCGCTCCCGAGAGAACGACCGCCACGGTGACGAGGACTCTCCGGCGCGGCGACAACGCTCAGGTTCGAGTCAGGACGATTTTTCCGAAGAGCTCGCGCTGCTCGAGAAGGCGCTGCGCCTCGGGCGCTTCGCGCAGCGGCAGCGTCCGGTCGAGCACCGGCGCGAGGTCTCCGTGCTCGACGTGACCGATCAGAGTTCTGAGCTCCGACTGGCTGCCCATCGTCGAGCCCAGAACCGAGAGGCTTTTGTAGAACACCGCGCGCAGATTGACCTTCGCCTGGTGGTCCGTGGTGGCGCCGCAGATGACGATTCTGCCCGCCCACGCCAGCGCCTTGACGCTGTCTTCGAAGGTTTTGCCGCCGACGTGGTCGAAGACGACTTCGACACCCTTGCCCCCCGTGGCCTTGCGGACCACGCGCGCAAAGTCTTCATGCGTGTAGTTGATCGTATGGGTCGCGCCGAGCTTGCGGGCTTTGTCGAGCTTTGCGTCGGTCGAGGCCGTCACGAAGATGTTCCGGGCTCCGAGGAGCCTGGCGATCTGAATGCCGGCGCTCGAAACCCCGGAGCCGGCCGCATGGATGAGGATGTCTTCCAGCGGCTCGAGCCTCGCCCGCGCGACCAGCATGTGCCAGGCGGTCATGAAGACCAGCGGAATAGCGGCGGCCTCGGCGTGCGAGAGTCCCTTGGGGAGCGGCAGAATGTTGCGTCTCGGCACGGCGACGAGCTCGGCGTAGCCGCCGTCGCAGTGCTCACCGAGGATGCCGTAGCTCGGGCAGAGCATGTCGATGCCCGCCATACAGCGATCGCAGACGCCACAGGAAACCCCGGGCGCGATCAGTACGTCGGTTCCGATCTCGAGATCCTCGATCGCTTCTCCGACGACGGCGATGGTCCCGGCCACCTCGGAACCGGGGATGAGCGGCAGCGGGAACTCGTGCCCCGGAACGCCGTTTCTCACCCATAGATCGAGCCGGTTGAGGGCGCAGGCTCGAACCTCCACCAGGACCTGGTCGGCTCTCGGCTCGGGATCCGGCAGCGAGACCCATTCCAGGACTTCGGGGCCGCCGTGCTCACTGATTCTGAACGCCTGCACCGAACGCGAGTCTAGCAAGCGCCAATCGGGCTAGACTGTGTGCGGTGAGTGATCCGGCCCCCATCTGTGCGCGAGCGTCCGCCGTTGCCATCCTGACGGTGGCGGTGTTGGCCGGCGTCGCGAGTTCCTCACCCGGTGCCGGCCAGGAGAGTCGGTCCAAGCCGCTGCCGTACCTGCTCGACGTCGGCGACAGGCTTGCCCTGGTGCGCTACTCGCCCGGAGCCCTCGATCGCGCGTCTCACGTGCAGCAACGATTCGCGCTGCTCGCCGCGGACTTCCGGAAATGGAACAAGGACGCCATGCCCATCGCTGCGGTGCTTCTTTCTCGGACCGACTGGGAGTCGCTCGATCTGGCCGTTCCCTACGGCTTGCCCGTTCGGCTGTCCAACGGGGAGGTCGCCCTCTGCGCGTGGGGAGACTTCGGCACGGTGACCCTGTGGCGTGCGCTTCTGGAGGGACCGCTGCCACAGCTCGAGGGCCATCCACTTCACGGATCGAGTGCCGAGGCCGCGAGCCTGCTGCTCACAGACCTCCTGGCCCAGGGAGTCGGCGCTAGGACTTTACTCGAGCGATCCGGTTTCGCCGGTGCCGACCCCGACGTGCTGAATCTCGCCGCCCACGTGGTCGCTCTCGCCGCGTCGCACCTCCACGAAAGCCTCTCGCTCGGGGAGATCCGGCGCGTGTACTCGGTACGAGAGCCGGATCCCTCCTTGGGCGCGCCGAGTGGCGACGACCTCTGGCGTGCTCGCTTGGCGAGCGAGCGCCCATACTACGAGGCCGCGAACGCGCTGATCGCCAAGCGGGGCGCTTCGAAAGCGCCCAAGGCCATCCTCAAGCTGCTGCGCAAGAGCGGGGGGGCGGCCACGGCGCGTCAGGTCGCCGAGAAGTTCCCCGAAGTGCGCGGTCTGCTTCCCGGCAGCGGCTTCTGAGGCTCTCAGAGCGCCGAGAGCGGCCCGGAATCAACCCGGCGTGACCTCTGCCCTTGACATAAAGTACTATAAGTGAAGCATAGTTAGGCTCGCTTGGTTCGGAGCGCCCGCTCGCGGGGCAATGCCGGACATCGCTGTACGGTAACGATGGGAGGTTGAGATGAAAAAGCTAGCTATCGTCCTTGGTCTGGCGCTGTTGATGGCCGTCCCGTCATGGGCCGCAGGTATCGGCGTGGGTGTCGCCCACTGGGACACCGAGGATGCCGATGAAGATCAAGGCTTCGGGCTCAAGGTGGCCTTCGGTGTGACTGAATCGGTCGAGGTCGAGTTTCGCGCGGCGTTCTTCGACGCCTTCGCGCAGGTCGGCAACAACGCTCTGTTCCGGCTCGAGGCGACCCCGGTGGATCTGGGTGTGGCCTATCACTTCAATAGTGGCGGCAAGGCCGATCCCTATCTGGGCGCCGGTGGCTCGTTCGTCTTCGCCAATGCCGTCTTTGACGGCGGTCAGATTCCGGTCGCCGGCGGCCCTGAGGTCGACGACGAGTTCGGCTACTACCTGGTGCTCGGGGTCGACGTGGGTGTCAGCGAACGCTTCGGCGTCTTCGGCGAGGTTCTCTACCGCCAGGCCAAGCTGAACCTCACGGCCAACAACTTCGGCTTCGCCGACTTCCAGTCCGACTTTGCAGGACCCGCGGCCACCGGCGGCGTCATGCTGCGCTGGTAATCCCAGCCGGGGACACCATTCCATGGTGTTCCCGAAGTCCCCTCCCGGTTCTAGCCTTCCTTCTCGCCCCGTTTGGCGAATCCGGCCAGGCCGCGTTTCGACGGTGCCGCCAACCAGCGCCGGAGGTACTCGATCTCCTCGGTTGCCTCGAGGTCATCGAGCGGCTGACCGTCGCATAGCGCGCGATAGGCCTTCTGCAGCTCCCTGTAGCGATCACCTTTGATTCCCGAGCGGCGCAGGCCGATCGTGTTCAAGCGGTAGTGGCGCGCAAGGATCCCCCACATGAACGCGTAGGGTAGGGCATCTCTCGCGAGCGAGGTCGAGCCGGCGACCATGGCCTGGCGCCCGACCCTGACGAACTGATGCACCTGGGCCATGCCGCCCATGAGCACGCCGTCGCCGACCTCGACGTGCCCGGCGAGGTTGGTGTCGTTGGTGAGGACGATGTTGTCGCCGAGCTGGCAGTCGTGCCCGATGTGGACGTTGACCATGAGCATGCAACCGGAGCCGACTCGGGTGGGCCGCTCCGGGTTGGTGGCCCGATGGACGGTGGAGGCTTCGCGGAACAGGTTCTCCTCGCCGATCTCGAGGCCCGTCGGTTCGCCGCTGAACAACACGTCCTGCGGCTCGCCACCCAGAACCGCGTTCGAGTAGACCCGGTTGCGAGCGCCCATCCGCACGAAGGGCCGGATCACTGCGTGCGCGTCGAGGATGCATTCATCCCCGATCTCGACGTGATCCTCGACCACCGCGAACGGTCCGATCCGCACGCCGGTGCCCAGCGCTGCCGTTTTTGCGACCGCGGCGGTGGGGTGAATCAAGGTCTCGGGCATGGCCTCCGACGATCTTATTACGGGGCTACAATAGCCGGGGGGCCTTGGAGGGAAATCACCATGCCTGATGTCGCACGCCCGAAGTTCCTCTACTACGGACACTCCACGGTCGGAGTCCAGCTGCTCGACGGCCAGACGGTACTGATCGATCCCTGGGTCGAGGGCAATCCGATGTGTCCGGAGTCGCTCTACGAGTTCGACAAGATCGACGCGTTCTTGATCACCCACGCCCACATGGACCACATGGGTGATGCGGTCGAGCTCGCCAGGCGTCATCAACCAAAGAAAGTCGTCGCGAGTTTCGAGATCTGCAACTGGCTCGGGTCCAAGGGCGTAGAGAACCTGGCGCCGATGGGGCTCGGCGGCAGCCAGAACGTTCTGGGTCTGGAAGTGACCATGGTGCGTGCGGATCATTCCTCGGGCATCATCGAAGATGCTGGCGAGCAACCGGGTGGCGAGATCTTCGACGGCGGTGTCGCCTCGGGCTACTGCGTTCGAACTGCGGAGGGATTCTGCTTTTATCATGCCGGCGACACCGCGGTCTTTTCCGACATGAAGCTCATCGCCGAGCTCTACCGGCCGACCTTGGGCTTTGTTCCGGTAGGCGATCTGTTCACGATGGGTCCACGCGAAGCCGCGCTGGCCTGCAAATTCCTCGGTCTCGAGCAAGCGGTCCCGATCCACTTCGGCACCTTTCCCGTTCTCACCGGGACGCCGGCCGAGTTTCGATCGCAAGTCGCCACTCTCGGGATCGACTGCAGTGTCGTCGAGCTGGCTCCGGGAGATACTCTCTGAGACCCTCTCGAGGCCGTCTCGAGGAATGACAGCGCGATGCCGACCAGTACCGTCGAGGACTACCTCAAGCAGATCTCGCTCGAGGAGCAGCGCGAGCCGGGGAGGAGAGTCGGCATGGGCCGGATCGCGGCCGCTCTCGAGCTCACGCCGGGCACGGTCACGACCATGGTCAAGACCCTGGCCGACAGCGGCCTGGTCGACTACGAGCCCTACAGCGGCGTGCTGCTCACCGACTCCGGCCGGCAGCTGGCTCTCCACGTTCTGCGCCGGCACCGTCTGATCGAGCTGTTTCTGGTCCAGGTCATGGGCATGGGCTGGAGCGAGGTTCACCCCGAGGCCGAGCGCCTCGAGCACGCGGTTTCGGACCGTCTGCTCGAGCTAATGGACGAGATGCTCGGCGGGCCGACCGTCGATCCTCATGGGGACCCGATTCCCACCGCCGGTGGCGAAGTGCCGACTCTGGACCAGTCCTCGCTGGCGCGCACCGGCGTGGGCGAGGACGTCGTCGTCGCGCGGATCGTCGACCAGAGCGCCGAGTTCCTTCAGCTCCTCGAGCGCGAGGGCTTGAAGCTGGGCAGCCGCGTGCGCGTCCTCGAACTCGACCGGGCCGCCGACGCCATGAGGCTGGAGATGTCCGAAGGCGTCGGCCTGAGCCTGGGCTTGAGAGCCGCGGCAAAGATCCTGGTCGAGCCGGCTGCGTGACCGCCAAACCTCTGCCGCCCGGCCGGCCGCCCGGAGCGATCGATCTGCTCGAAGCGACCGATGCGGAGGGGGCGCCGAGGAACGGTGTCCCCGACGCTTCCTGGCGGGCGGACGCTCTCGGTCGCAGCCGGCACAGCCGGCTGGCGGACGAAATGCGCCCGCCGTCGAACGACCCGGATCCGGCGCGGGCGGAGCTCGTATGTTCCCGAATCGCTCGCCAGGCGCTCGGCGACTTCGCCCCGGCGCTGATCCTGCTCTCGAAGAAGCGCCGTCGTCGAGCTCAGGTCCTGACTGCCTGGACGGTGACGCTCTTCGATCTGGCGTGCCGGCCCGGCCTCGCGGGTCTCGATGGTGATCGCCTCGCACAGATCAACGCCTGGGAGTTTCGCACCGAGGAAGCGCTGGATGGCGGCCCTCCCGGTGAACCGGTCTTCGTGGCAATGGCGAACGAAAACCAGATCGAGCCGTGGCCACAAGAAGCGCTGGACCGACTCGTGGCTTGCGCGCGAAGGGTGGCGCTGGCGGACGAGTTCGCCCCCGTCGGCCGGCCGGTGTTCGAAACTCTCTTCGGGGCTTCGGGAGTCGGGACCGCGGCCGCGCGCGGCCTGGCGCCCCTGATCGACGTCGCGCTCGCGCGCGCCGCCACCGGCGGTACGGCGGACGATCTCGATGCGTGGATCGAGTCGGTTCGCTCGGTTCGGGTCGCGATCGCACCAGCCGGCTGGAGACGGGCAGCAAGCTATGGCAAGAGGGCATTGCTTCGGTTGTTGAGCGAGGGCGGCTCCGGCGCCGGCGCGCGACTCGGTCTCGCCGGGCGCTTGCGCCTTCTGGCCGCGTCGGCGCTCCGGCCGCGGTAGCCGCACGCGCTCGTGCGGCCGGCCGGCGTTGCCGATCGGCGCCGCGCATCAGCGGCGGTCGGCAGGTGATTCGTCAGGGGACGGCTCGGGCTATAAGGTCTGCGGCGGTCGGCAGGTATTCGCCAGGGGACGGCTCGAGCTGGGAGGCCTTCGACGGGTGGGCTCTCGCCTGCGCGCCGCTACGCGCTCATCGTTCGAGGCCTTCGAGTCGTCGATTCCTGGGGCGCTTGCGGCGAGCCCCCTGAGCGAGCCGTCGGCGAGTGAAGAAGAGCGCACCGGCGGCCCACTATCGGCGCGCTCTCCTTCAGAGCTCGGGGACTCTCGGAAAACCAGTTGGGAGGGGACACGACAGAATCGTGTCCCCGGTGTCCGTCGACGACCTCGACGGGGCCGAGAGAAGAGGCCAGGACTGGCCCTTCGAGTGGAGACGGGCACGAGCTGGGAAGGAGTTGACTCCGGCACCGAAACTCGCCCTCGCTGTATGCTCACTCCCCATGACTCAGGCGACCCACTCCAACTGGCAGGCCACCGCCTGCAATCTCTGCAGCCTCAACTGCGGCATCGAGATCGAAGTCGATCGCGGTGCCGAGAAACCCCGCTTCAAGCACATCCGTGGCGATCGGAATCATCCGACGTCCCAGGGCTACCTCTGCCAGAAGGCCTCGCGCCTCGACTACTACCAGAACCACGCCGGCCGGTTGACCCATCCGCTCCGTCGTACGCCCGACGGCAGCTTCGAGAAGATCGACTGGGACACGGCCATCCGCGAGGTGGCGGCGAAGCTCGGTGAGATCCGCAAGGCCCACGGCGGCCACGCCATCGCCTACTACGGCGGCGGTGGGCAAGGGAACCACCTGGGCGGAGCCTACGCCGTGCCCTTTCGAGCGGCGCTCGGCACGCCCTACATCTACAACTCGCTGGCGCAGGAGAAGACTGGAGACTTCTGGGTCAACGGCAAGCTCTTCGGGCGCCAGACCTGTCACGTGACCGAGGGCATCGAAGAGAGCGACTTCGTCATCATCATCGGTGCCAATCCCTGGCAGGCGCACGGTATTCCGCGGGCGCGCCAGGTCATTCGCGAGATCGGCAAGGACCCGAACCGGACGTTGGTGGTGGTCGATCCGCGCCGCACCGAGACCGCCGAGCTGGCCGACGTCCACCTCCAGGTGAGGCCGGGGACCGACGCTTTCCTGATGGCGGCACTGCTCGCGGTCATCGTCCAGGAGGGCCTCGAGGATCGGGAGTTCTTGGCCAGGCGAACGACCGGCCACGAGGAGCTCTTCCGGCAGCTGGCCGAGGTTCCGGTCGACGAATACGCCGAGCGCGCCGGCGTCGAGGCCGACCTGCTTCGAAAGATCGCGCGCGGCTTCGCCGCCGCCGAGAGCGCCTGCACCCGCCACGATCTGGGCGTCGAACACAGCCTGCACTCGACCCTCAATACCTATCTCGAGAAGCTCCTGAGCCTCGTCACCGGCAACTTCGGTCGCGAGGGCGGCAACAACCTTCACACCCAACTCGTGCCGCTCATTGGCCATTCGCGCGAGCCCGGAGCCGGCGGCAAGACCACCCGGGTCACCGGCATGCGCGAGATCAGCAAGTTTTATCCGCCCAACATCCTGCCGGCGGAGATCGACACCGACCACCCCGAGCGGATCCGGGCGCTGATCGTCGACAGTTCGAACCCCATGCAGACGGCCGCCGACACCGGCGCCTATGGGCGAGCGTTCGAGAAGCTCGAGCTGCTAGTCGCGATAGATGTCGCCGACACCGAGACGGTGCGGCTGGCCGACTACGTGCTGCCCGCGCCTTCGCAGTATGAGAAGTGGGAGGCCACGTTCTTCACGCTCAGCTTCCCGACCAACTACTTCCACCTGCGCCGCCCGATCGTCGAGCCGAGCGGCGACACCCTGGCCGAGCCCGAGATCTACCGGCGGCTGATGGTGGCGATGGGGGAGCTGCCGGCGCGCTTTCCGATCCTGGAAGCCGTCGCGAAGCTCGATCGCCGCATGCCGGCGCTGGGTCTCTTTCCCAAGGCCCTTGCCGCGACCCTCGCGCTGCGCCCGAGACTCAAAAAGGTCGCGAGCCTGGTGCTCTACTCGACGCTCGGCCGGGCCCTGGCCGAGAGAGTCGAGGGCGCGGCCGCGGCCGCCGCAATCTGGGGCTCGTGTCAGTTCTACGCCCGCCGCCATCCGGAGCAAGTGCGCCGCGCCGGGCATCGCGGAGACGGTACGGCACTGGGTGAGTCCCTCTTCCAGGCCATCCTCGCGAGCGAGACGGCGGTGCCGATCAGCACCCACACCTATGACGAGATGTGGACGCTGGTCCGGCATGACGATGGCAAGATTCATCTCGAGGTCCCCGAGATGCTCGAAGAACTGGGCGCGCTCCGCGACGAGTCGACCGATCAGCACCTCAGCGCCGATTTTCCGTTCGTTCTCGCCTCGGGCGAGCGCCGTTCCTACAACGCCAACCAGATCTACCGCGATCCGGAGTGGAGACGGAGGGACCGCGAAGGGGCCCTACGCATCCATCCCGAAGATGCCGAGCGCCTGGGCTTCGCGGCCGGCCAGCTCGCCGTCTGCCAGTCGCGAACCGGTTCGGTCGAAGTGGTGATCCAGCCCGATGACTCGGTGCGCCCCGGTTGTCTTTCCCTACCGCACGGCTACGGCCAGACCTATCGCGGCCAGGGCGGCGACGAGGAGCAGAACGGCCCCCGGATCAACCGGCTGACCTCGTCCGATCACTGTGATCCGATTGCCAAGACGCCGTACCACAAGTACGTTCCGGTGCGGTTGGTGCCGCTGACCACCGACGGCCTTCGAGCGACCTGAGGTCGTCGACCTCCGCTTACCCCTCGAGCGAAGCGAAGGGTGTAGAGCGTCTTGGCATTGCCGGGGACACCGCTATCCACACACCCGACAGAGGCCGCCGGTGTCGCCTTTCCGCGAGCCATCAGGAGATGGAGAGGCTCGCTCCGAGGCGCACGCGGCCGGCCTCGAGCCGCGAATCGCCGGAATCGGTGCCTCGCTTGACAAGTTGCTACGATCGGAGATAATACGAAATCGGATAAAACGATGTCGTAACAACTGTGACATGAAGCCACTTAAAGTCGTCTCGCCGCTGCACAAGGCCATGCGCCAGATGAGCCTCTACCTGGGCGATGCCGTCCGAGCTCAGGGAATGGAAGGAGCCGACGGCCACCTGCTGGCTTTCGTGGCGGCCTACGGTCCTTCGAGGATCGTCGAGCTGCGCAAGGTGTTCGGCCACAAGCCGTCCACTCTGACCAGCCTTCTCGACCGCCTGGAGCGCCGCGGCTGGATCGTGCGCTCGATCGACCCGGAGGATCGTCGCGGCTTCCTGATCGAGGCTACGGCCGAGGGCGCTCGGGTGGGACGTGATGCCCGCAAGCTCGTGGAGGCTTTCGAGAAGAGCATTCTCGATCTCGTCGAATCGAAAGACCTGGACGGGTTTCAACGGGTGCTCGACGCCCTCGGAGAGGTGACCCAAGTCCAACTGAGGAAGGAGTAAGGATGCAAGACACACTCACCATGCAACTCGAGGTCGCCAAATCGGTGCTGCATGCCAACGTCGACGGGCTCAGCCACCAAATAGGAGATACCCATGAGTGAACTCATCCTCCCCGCGGCCACCCTGTTTCGATTCAACTCCGAGATGCTCTCTCTGGGTCTTTCCGACCTGAGCCAGGAGGATGCGGTGCATCGGCTGAAAAACGGCGACGGCAGCTCGATCGCCTATCTGGTCGGCCACATCACGTCCTCACGCTACGGGCTTCTGAAGTCCCTGGGCGTCGCCAGCGAGAACCCCTTTCAGGATCTCCACGGCGCCGGCGTCGGTTCGAAAGACGGCTCGGCCTACCCTCCGATCACCGAGCTCAAGGCCGGCTGGGACGAGGCGGCCGGGAAGCTGCACGCCGCTCTCGACGCGATCACCGACGAAGAAGCGCTCGCGGAGGAGGAGGGTGGCTTTCCGATTCCGGATCCAACTCTCAGAGGTCGCTTGACGTTCATCGCCTGGCACGAGTCGTACCACATCGGCCAGATCGGAATCCTGCGCACCGAAATGGGGTATCCCTCGATGCGAAAGGTCCTCTACGCGGCGAAGAAGGAGTAGGGCGTCGGCCGTCTTGGCGTCGCCGAGGACACCTCGATCCACACGCGATAGAGGCCGCCGGTGTCGCCTCTCCGCGAGCCATCAGGAGATGGAGAGGCTCGCTCCGAAGCGCACTCGGCCGGCCTTCAGCAGCGAATCGCCGGAGTCGTTCGTAGCGGTCGACCACTGCCTGCCCTCGAACCAAGCGAAGGGCGTCGACCGTCTTGGCTACGCTAGCAGCCGCAGGAGGTCGATCTGCGGCGCCGCCCCGGTGATCTCGGCGGCCTCCGGGGTCAGGGCGACGTTGATCTCTGTCCTCACCCCGAACTCGCCCGGCAGGTAGATTCCGGGCTCGATCGAGAATCCGGTCATCGGCTCGAGCGGCCGGGTGTCGTGAGTTTCGAGGTTGTCCATGTTGGCGCCCTGGCCGTGATCCTGGATCCCGATCGAGTGACCGGTGCGATGGATGAACCACTCGCCGAAGCCGGCGGCCTCGATCACGTTGCGGGTCGCGTCGTCGACCTCGAACCCGCGCACCACGTTGCTCGGATAGTTGTCGGCGATGAGCTGCCAGCCCGCGTCGCGCGCCGCGACCGCGGTGCTCCAGAGCTCGATCTCGCGCTCGGTGGGCTCGGCCCGGCACACACCACACCAGGTGATGTCGCCATAGATGGCCCCTGAGCCCGATACCTCGGGCTTTTCTTTGGCCCATAGATCGATCAAGAGAAAATCGCCCTTCTTGATCGCCGTGGTCAGATCCGGACCCGGTTGGTAGTGAGGGTCCGCGCTGTGCTCGTTCGCGCCCACGATCGGTGGCGACTCGGTCCACATGCCGCGCTTGTCGAACTGCTCGAGAATGAACTGCTGGACTTTGTACTCCTGAATCTCGTTGCCGCCCTTGAGCGTGTCGGCGACGAGATCAAAGGCGAGCAGTACGATCTCGTGCAGATGGGTATTCGCGCGCCGGTGGCTCGCGAGCTGTTCGTCGCTCCAGACCGCGGCGAACTTCTGAACCAGGTCGGCCGACGAGGTGATTCCGACGCCGAGGCCCGAGAGCAGCTCGACCGTGCCGGCGTCGAGCCGCGATACCGCGGGCAGCGCGTTGTTCGGCGAGTACTGAGCCGCGACCGTCGTGCAGCCGGCCATCAGCGCCTCGAGTCCCTGCCGGTGCTCGGCCCAGGTCAGGTAGTGGCTCTCGCTGCCCGGTAGATGCGCCAGCATCCTGGGCTCGAGCTTGTGCATCAGCCGGCGCGGCTCACCCTGGGCGGGAATCAAGTAGTAGCAGCGACGGGTGACGAGATGATCGCCGGTCAGCCCCAGGAGCTCCAGTGCCACCGGGTCGCTCTGCTGAAAACAGGAGAAGAACCAGCCGTCGACTCCCATCTGGGCGAGGGCCTTCTGAATCTCGGGAATGCGGTCCTTGAGCATCTAGGTCTCCTTTGTGGTCAGGCCATCCGTGCTGTCCTAGGGACAGGTATACGAGCGTGAAGTGCTGGCGCCACAGCCCCAAGTGACCGTCGCTGTTGCCGAGCCCGGGGAGAGCTTGCGGATACGCAAGGTCGCCTTGCCGCTGGCGCTGAGCATGCCCTCGAGGGTCTCGCCGGTCGAGAGCCGTAAGCCGTAGCTGTCTCCCGGCACGCCCTTGCGGAGCTTCAGCTTGAGCGTGCCGGCGGCGCTGCACCGGGGCCTCTTGAGCCTCTCCTTTCGGCGGCATGCCGGGTGCGAGAGCAGGTGCTCGACCACTCCATACCGGAAGTCGCGTGTAATGCCGGGCACATGCCCTCCTCCGCCGATCGTCCAGAGCTCGGCCGAGCCGCCGGGCCGGCAGTCGCGGCCCCAGCGCTGCACCACGGTCTCGTTTCCGATGACCTGCGTATCCAGGTTCAGCCGCTCGGGCACCGTCTCGCTCTCGGGAGAGCACTGGTTGTAGGCCGCCCAGGTTTCCGCACTCCGCACAGCACCCGGGTAGAGGGAAGCTCCGTTCAGGCCTCCGGCGTAGCGGATGATCGTGTCAAGGGTGCCGTGAATGTGGAGCACGTGGACGGGATCGCTCGGAGCGCAGTCTTCCATGTCGAAAAACGTCGCGCCCGCGAGGCTCGCGATTCCCGCCACTACTTTGGCGTGGTCACACGCCATCCGGTACGCCATGAAGCCGCCATTCGAGTGCCCGACGAAGTAGATTCGAAAGGGGTCGACGCTGCATTGCCGGCGCACCGTTTCGATCAGCTCACGAACGTACGACGAGTGGTCGATGCCGCTGTCGAAGAAGTCACAGCAAGCGTCGGTCCCGTTCCAGAAGCGGGCTCCTTGGACGTCGATGTCTCCGTCCGGGTAGGCGTAGAGAAACCCGAGCTCCTCGGCGAACTCCGCGAAGCGAAAATACGACTCCTGCGAGGCACCGTCCGCGCCGCGGCCATGGAGCGTAATGACGAGCGGAGCCGGCGTCGCCGGATCGTACGAGGACGGCACCTCGAACGCGATCGGGCCGCGACCGAGGTCGATCGGCGCGTCGCACTGTGCGCTGAGCGAGGCGGCAGCAAGGCCCGCGCAGAGGATGAGACTCAGGAGCCGCGGAACGGATGGGGTCATGGCACCACCGAGTCTATCCGGGACCCTCTTGCTTGGTGTCTCATCTCGATTCACACGACCCGCCGCAACGCCCGGGCTTCGGCAAGGACCGCGTGCGCCGCGGCGGCGAGATCGCCGGTCTCCTCGACACCCTTCGCCTCGGTCGCCACCTGACTCTTCGCTCCCAGGCCCTGGACCGCCTGTAGCCGCTCGCGAATCGTGTCGCGTAGCGCCGAGGCGTCCTCGAGTCCGCGGAAGCGGCCGACGTGAAAGCTGTCTTTCTGTTCCGTCGGATCCTCCCCCATGCCGCTTCCCGATCCACCGCCGGCGGTGTGGACCTCGAGATCCGAGATTCCAAACAGACGCTGCACCGGCCCCTGCCGCACGATCATGTTCTGGATGTTGGCGATGGTCATGGTCTGCTCGCGCACCGACCACAGTCCGTGTCGGATCCGCAGCGAGCGCTCTCCGACCATGTACCAGCGCAGCTCCCAGGAGGGCTTGAGCAGGAGCCCGGTGAAGATCAGCTGGCCGGCCCACGTCAAGACGGCCAGAATCTCGAAGAAGCCGATGGCTGTGGTCAGCGTCAGGTCGAACGGCCCGACCGTGAGCTCGATGCCGCCGAGCTTGCTCACCAGCCAATCCCAGCCTTTGGCGTCCACCAGTTCGATGGGTACATCGTCGATGCCGCCGAAGAAAGCCAGCGAGGCCATCAGGCCGGCGAACGCCGCGATCTGTTTGGGAAACCACATGAGCACGCTGTAGTGAAGGAATCCCCGCGCGGCGCGAAAGGTCTCGAGCGCATCCCCCGAACCCGGTGGGGGATCGGGCCGCTCGGGCACGCGCAGCAGGGCGAGCAGGCGCGCTCTCATCGGTCGCGGTCCTCGACGGGTTTCCTTCCGGAGAGCTCCGGGTCGCTCACCTCGGCCGCACCGCCGGCGCGCCGCGCCGAGAGCTCTTGGCGTAACGCGCGCAGCTCGGCCGCGGTCGCCTTGAGCGCGCGCACCACCTCGTCCGTCGCTGGTGTTGCCGCGGGCGGCAACGGCGCCGGTGGAGCGTCTCCGGGCGCGGCCCTCTCGGCGTGGCGTACGCCGCGCATGCGCGCGTACAGGAAATCGCGCACTTCGGCGAAGTCCTGGAGGCCCTCGACCGTCATCTCGGCCTTGGACGATCCCGAGGCCGTCTGCACCTGCACCTTGGCCAGCCCCAGCCAGCGCTCGAAGAAGTTGCTGCTCAGATGAATATCCTGGATGCGCTCGAAGTCGAGGCTGATCTCGCGCCGGAACATGACTCCCCAGCGCGCGGTGATCCCCTGATCATCCCAGCGGTAGCGAAGCGTGCGGTAGCGCAGGAACCGTGGGATCAGCGCGACGAAAAAGAACGGCCCCAGGAGCAGCGACTCGAGCAAGTAGTACTTGAAGAGGTTGGGGTGGGGGCGCCGTTCCTGCGGCTCGGTCGCTGATGTCGTCGGCACCTGTCGATCCTCTCATGGCCCCCGGTGTCGACCGCCGGTTCAACTCGAGACCGGCGAGAATGGCGACTCGGACTGGTAGGATTCTCCGAGTCGTCGGTGGCGCAAAGTGGCGCCAGGAGTGGAGATTTTCACTCGCGGCGTCCGGCTGGGTGACATACCCTTGACCCGATCGGCTTTTCTCGAAGTACCGCGATGAGCGACCTGGCAGACATCAAGCAGCGCGTCATCAGCGAGGCCGTGCGCGAGAACCTGGATGTCATCCGCGGCCGCTACCGTTTCCGTCGTCGGAGCAAAGAGCAGAGGCTGCAGATCTACGCGCGTATCGTTTTCCTGCTCACCTTGCCGGTTGCGGTGTTTTTCGCCGGCTATCTGGGCTCGAAGGCCGCCGAGAGCTGGGTCGAGCTGCGCAGCGCCGAGTTCGCCGAGCGGGTGGCGGAGGATACCCGCGTCGGCAGTGACCAGCTGTTCTCGCTTCCCGGCGCGCTGGGTCTGGTGGGGTCGGCCCGGGATGCCGGCGACGCCGCTGGAGCTCCTGCCAAGCCCACCGACAACCTCGCCGCGGCCACGGCGCTCGACCGCACTGTCTTTCCCCTGGGTGTCAAGAAGATCATTCTCGACCCGGGCCATGGCGGCGAGAACCTCGGCACCAGATCACCCGACGGCCTTACCGAAAAGGTCATCGCGCTCGACATCTCGGAGCGTCTGAGCCTGCTGCTCGAGAAGGCCGACTTCGAGGTCGCGCTGACCCGCACCGAGGACACCTTTATCTCGCTCGAAGAGCGGGCCGAGATCGCCAACTCGAACAACGGTGACCTCTTCGTATCGGTGCACCTCAATTGGATCGAGACCCAACAGGTTCGTGGCGTCGAGACCTACTACCTCGGCCCGACCGACGACCCCTTTCTCACCGAGCTCGCCGCCGCCGAGAACCAGCACTCCGGCTACTCGCTTGCCGACTTTCGCCGGATGCTCGATCGGGTTTTCGCCGATGTGCGTCAGGACGAATCTCAGAAACTCGCTCGATCGGTGCAGAGTTCCCTGTACAATTCCCTCCGTCGAATCAATCCGACCCTGCAGAACAGGGGAGTCAAGAAGGCTCCGTTCATCGTTCTGACGGGGACCGAGATGCCGGCGATTTTGGCCGAAGTTTCCTGCCTGTCGAACGAACGAGAGGCTAGATTATTGATGACCCCCGAATATCGTCAGTTCATTGCCGAGGCGCTTTCTCGAGGTATCGAGGGCTATGCGAGCGAGTTGAACCAGACGAGCTTGAGAGGAAGCTGAAACATGACAGCGAAAGAAGCGACAGAAGAAGAAGGTGTTTTGCACGTCGGCATCGACCTCGGCACGTCCCGTAGCTCGATTTCGGCCTCGGACGGGCAGAAGTTCGTGGTCGACAGCTACGTCGGCTGGCCGGCCGATATGGTCGCGAAAAAGGTCCTGAAGAAAAAGATCCTGATCGGCGAAGAGGCGCTCAAGAACCGCGTCATGCTCGATCTCCACCGGCCGCTCGAGCGGGGGCTGATCAAGGAGGGCTCGGACAAGGACCTCCAGGCGGTCCGCGAGATCATCAGCCATCTGCTCAAGCGCGCGGGCATCAAGTCCGGCCAACCGGTGCGCGCGGTCATCGGCGTTCCCGCCGAGGCCATGCGCGTCAACAAGCAGCAGCTCCGCAACGTGCTTGCCGGTTTGGTCGAGTCGTTGATGATCGTCTCCGAGCCGTTTGCGGTGGCTTACGGACTCGACGCCCTGCTGCACTCGCTCATTATCGACGTCGGTGCCGGCACGGCCGACTTCTGTGTCATGAAGGGCCGCTTTCCGACCGAGGAAGACCAGCGCACCCTCACTCAGGCCGGCGACTCGATCGACGAGCAGCTCCAGAAGCTCATCTCGGCCTCGCATCCCGACGTCACCTTCTCCGAGCACATGGTGCGCGAGTGGAAAGAGAAGCACGCCTTCGTCGGCGAGCCCGAGGGTCCCGTCAAGGTCACCGCTCCGGTCCAGGGCAAGCCCACCGAGATCGACATCACCGCCGAGATCCGCTCGGCCTGTGAGAGCCTTGTGGCACCGGTCACCGAGACCATGATCGAGCTTCTCGCCAAGGTCGAGCCTGAGTATCAGAGCGAGGTGCGAAACCACGTCCTCCTCACCGGCGGCTCGGCGCTCACCCGCGGCCTGAGCGAGAGCCTCGAGGGGGCGCTCGAGGAATACGGCGGCGGCTCCGTCAAGCGCGTCGATGACCCCGTCTTCGTCGGCTCCGACGGCGGCCTCGCCATCGCCCGTGACGCCCCGGCGAGCGACTGGGAAAAAGTTCCGGCGAAGGTGTAAGAGGGGCGGAGCTCTTGAAAGGTGCGGGATCCCGCTGCCGCGAGATCCCGGGCTTTTCGCGTCGCCGATTGTCGTTCGATCCACGTCTCGATAGAGGCCGCCGGTGCCGCCTCTCCGCGAGCGCAGAGAGGCTCGCTCCGAGGCGCACGCGGCCGGCCTTTCGTCGGCCGAAGTGTGTAGCAGTCGACCACCGTGTCGACCGTCTTGTCATTCCTGCTGCCCCGAGTCCCTCGAGGCAGCGCTCTATCTGTCATTCCGAGCGTAGCGAGAAAGCTCAGCATCTCTTTGGCACCGGTCAAGTCGACTCGAAACATCAAAAGCCGTACCGAGATAACTCACTGAGTCGTCTCGGTTAATGAAGGAGCGTGTGTTGCACCCCGGAGGGGGCCTCTCTTCGCCCCCGGAGGGGTGTCATCCGCGCGACACTATCGGTATCTGCGCCGCAGACACTCTTGTACGATAGTGAATCCCATGAACAGGAGAGCGCCCCTCCTCTCGGCCGCCACCCTAGCCGCCGTGTTCGTCACGCTCCTCTCGCTCTCGACCCGCGCCGCCGACGAGAAACCTGACCCGACCACCAAGCCCGCCTACACCGGCCCCCGAATCGTCACCCTCGACGATCAGTTCGTCGAAGTGGGTGAGCTGGTTCCCGACTTCGGCGGCATGTACTTGAAGGGCGATGCTCTTCAGATCGTCGTCAAGAACCTCGGTCGGCTGAGCAGAAAGGAGCGCAAGGCCAAACAGATCGAGCTCGAGGCGGCCCTGCAAACCGTCTTCGAAGACAGCCTCGAGGGCAAGGCCGAGAAGGTGCGCCTGGTTGAAGGTCGCTACTCCGTCCTCGAGCTTCAGAGCTGGTACCGGAACTTCGGCGAGATCCTGGCGCTCCCGGGAGTCGACTCAGCCGATCTCGACGAAGTCGCCAATCGGCTGAAGATCGTGGTGACTGGGGAGGCTCCGGAGTCAGAGATCAAGGGTCTTCTTCGAGAGTGGCACGTCCCCTCCGATGCCGTCGTCATCGAGGTCGGGGCGGTCGTCGATCCCTCCCCGTGATTCTGAGCGGAGCGGAGCGAAGAATCCCTAGTTGCGATCGACCACCGCCCGCCTCCGAGGGAAGCGAAGGACGTCGGCCGTTTTGGCGTCGCCGAGGCCAGCTCGATCCACACTACCGATAGTGGGCCGCCGGTGCCGCCTCTCCACGAGCCATCAGCAGATGGAGAGGCTCGCTCCGAGGCGCACGCGGCCGGCCCTCAACGGCGCAGGACCAACAGTTCGTCCTGAGCAGAAGGTAAAGACGGCACGCGGGCGCCCGCTTGCCGTGGAGCACATCGAGGTCGGCTCTGTGCCTGAAGGAGCGCGCGGTGGTCCCCTGAGGGAGCCTCTCTTTGCTCCCGAAGGGGTCGCACCCGCGCGACACTATCGCCGCCTACTCGCTCTCGCCCAGCGCTCGCAGCAGATCCGCCCGCTGTCCTCATCCTCCGATCATCGATACCCCGACGCTGACCCTGATACCTACCCGATGGGGTGTTGTGACCGGATGGGGGCGCTCCGAAACTGGGGCGAAAGGAGGTCCATCATGCCGAGTGAAGAAGTGAGACTCTTCACCTGCCTGGTCCTTGTCGTCGTTCTGTGCGGTGCTGCCGCCGGCCTGGCACAGGAGGCTAAGCCCGCGGACCCGACCGTAGCCAAGATGACGGTCGCAGATGCCGTCGAGTGGACTCTGGGCGAGCAGTACGAGAAGGTGATCGTCACCGTGTCCGGCCCCTTCGATCATTGGGGTCTGGAATTCGCTGCCGGCGAACCGGTGCTGTTCAAGCCCTTCGGCGCCGACGGCCAGGCGCTTCCGGACGGGCGCTACCGCTACGAGCTGCGGCCGGTTCCAGTGTTGAGCCCGGAGGCCAAGAAGGCCCTCGAAGCGGGCCGTAAGACCGGCAAGCGCGAGGAGACCAGTCGGCTCCTCTTGATGTCCGGCGAGCTCGAGCGCCGCCCCAAGGTTTGGAGCGGTGTCTTTGCCGTCCGCGACGGCAAGCTCATCGCGCCCGACCCGAACGCCAAGGAGCCGAGAGGGAAAGGAGGTCAGAAATGAGGGAAGAGATCAGTAAGACACTCCTTGTCCTTCCCGTCGCGCTGGCGACTGTGCTCTTCGCGGTGGCGCCGCCGGCTACCGCCAACGAGATCTTCGACGAGAACGTCGTCTGCCAACAAAGCCTGTGTGTCGGCTGGGGCTGCGAAGACCATCCCGCCTTCGGCTACGACACCATTCTCTTGAAGGAGGACACCCTGAGGATCAAGTTCGAGGATACTTCGACGACCTCCGCCTACCCCTCCAACGACTGGCAGATCACGATCAACGAGCGCGAGAACGGTGGCGCCGACAAGTTCTCGATCGATGACATCACCTCGGGCGAGACGCCGTTCACGATCGAGGGTGGGGCTCCCGGCCACGCCCTCTTCATCGACCAGGCGGGCCGCATCGGCTTCGGCACTTCGACGCCTGCGACCGAGCTTCACGTGATCACCGGCAACACCCCGACCCTGCGCCTCGAGCAGGACGGCTCGATGGGATGGGACCCTCAGAGCTGGGACGTCGGCGCGAACGAGGACCACTTCTACGTGCGCGACGCTACTCACGACGCCAAGCTGGTCTTTCGGATCGAGCCGGACGCGCCTGCCGACGCGCTTTTCGTCGGCAGCGACGGCCGCGTCGGCCTCGGAACCGACGCACCGGCGGCATCGCTGCACCTGCGCCAGGAGGGAAGGCCGACCTCGATCGTCTTCGAGAACGAGGCCAATGGCGTCAAGTGGCTGGCCGGGATCGGCGCCATCGAAGGCGGCCTGACCACGGCCGACGCCCTGGACGATTTCGTGATCACGAAAGCCACCAGCCTAAGGCCAGGGCCCGGGACCCGGCCGCGGGTGCGTGGCGAAGCCGTCTTTGGCATCACCGGGGAGGGGCACGTCTATCTCAAGGGCGTCCCGATCCATCCGGACTACGTCTTCGAGCCCGGCTACGAGCTCATGCCCCTCGACGAGCTCGAGCGGTTCATCCAAACCGAGAAGCGGCTGCCGAACGTGCCGAGCGCGGAGACCGTCGAGTCCGAAGGCCTCAATCTCAACCTCTTCATCACACATTTGCTCGAGAAGATCGAAGAGCTGACACTTCATGCGATCGAGCAGGACAAGCGCATCGCGCGCCTCGAGGGAGGGTTGTAGCGGCCGACCGCGTTGGCAGTTGCGTCGGGTCTCTGTCCCCGGCGCTTGTAGCGGTCGACGTCCCTGTCGACTGGGGGTTGTAGCGGCCGGCATTGCCGGCCCTCCTCTTCGTGTCCCTTCCGCTCGATCTCGGAGCGGGGCTCGCCCTATGCCGCCGGCCGTCACTCTGAGCCGAGCGAAGAGTCCCACACGGTAGGGAGCCTCTCCATCTCCCGATGGCTCCCGAAGGGGCGACACCCCTGCGACGCTGTCTGCACAGCCACCGCGGTCTTGTTCTTCCTCGCTGTGCCGGAAGGAGCGCGTGGTGCACCCCGAAAGGAGCCTCTCTTCGCTCCCGAAGGGGTGTCACCCGCGCGACACTATCCGTGCTTGGACCTCACTGTGCTTCGCTTTACGATAGACACCGATGAACCGAAGGCAAGCATCGGCGCGCATCTCCGAGCTCCGCTCCGAGATCGACCACCACAACTACCTCTACCACGTCCGCGACCGCCCCGAGGTCTCCGACGAGGCCTACGACAAGCTCTTCCGTGACCTAAAACGCCTCGAAGAAGAGCACCCCGACCTCGTCACCCCGGAATCGCCCACACAGCGCGTCGGCGGCGCCCCCCTCGACGGCCTCGAGACCGTCGAGCACACCGCCCCCATGCGCTCCCTCGACTCGAGCCCCGAGCTCTCCGAGGTCGAGCGCTTCATGGGTCGGATCGAAAAGGCTCTGGGTGAGCCTGGCTCCGATACCGAGATCGCCTACGTCTGCGAGCCCAAGCTCGACGGCGCCTCGATGGAGCTCGTCTACGAGAACGGCCGCTTTGTCCGCGGTGTTACCCGCGGCGACGGCCAAGTGGGGGAGGACGTCACCGAGAACGTCCGCACGATTAAAGCCGTTCCCTTGAAGCTCCGTGCACCAAAGGGAAAGAGCGTCCCACCGCTCCTCGCCGTCCGCGCCGAAGTCATTATGCCGATCAACGACTTCGAGGCCTTCAATGAGAAGCTCATCGCCGAGGGCAAGGAGCCCTTCGCGAGCCCTCGAAACACCGCCGCCGGCGCACTCCGCCAACTCGACCCGCGCCTGGTCGCTGAGCGCCCACTCGACATTTACGTCTACGACCTGCTGGTGGGAGACCTGGCTGAGATCGGCGCACCTGGCTCCAATACCCAATGGGAAATGCTCGAAGCTCTGCAGGACTTCGGCCTCCGGGTCAACGATCTCCCACGCCGAGTCACGACTCTTGACGAGATCGCCGCCTACCACCAGCAGATGATCGACTCCCGCGACGAGCTCAACTACGAGATCGACGGCGTCGTCATCAAGCTCGACGACATCGCCGCCCGCGACGAGCTCGGCTCGACCTCCCACCATCCGCGCTGGGCCTACGCTTTCAAGTTCCCACCCCGGAAAGAGATCACTCGGGTCCTCGAGATCTTCCCGAGCGTCGGCCGAACCGGTGTCGTCACCCCGGTCGCCATGATGCGCCCGGTCGAGATCGGCGGCGTCACCGTCTCGCGCGCGACCCTCCACAACCGCGAAGAGGTCGCGAGGAAGGACATCAGGAAGGGCGACAAGATCCGCGTCCAGCGGGCCGGCGACGTCATCCCCCAGGTCGTCGAGCGCATCCCGGAGAAGGGCAAGCGCCGGAAGCCCAAGTTCAAGATGCCGGAGACGTGCCCATCGTGCGGCACCGAGCTCATCGAGCGTGGCCCGTTCTCGGTCTGTCCGAACAGCTTCGAGTGCCCGGCCCAGTTGAAGGGCCGGATCATCCACTTCGGCTCGCGCTATGCCCTCGACATCGAGGGCCTCGGCGAAGAGAGCGCCAAGATGTTCGTCGAGCTCGGCCTCGTCAAGCACCTGCCCGACCTCTTCGAGCTCACCGCCGAGCAGCTCGTCGACCTCGAAGGATTCGCCGAGAAGTCCGCCACCGCCCTGGTCGACGCCATGGCCAAGGCTTCCAAGACCGACCTCCACCGATTCATCTTCGGCATCGGTATCCCGGAGGTCGGCTTCACCACCGCCCGTGACCTCGCCAGCCACTTTCGCGACTTCGATGCCCTCCGTAACGCCGACGAAGAGACCCTCCAGACCATCGACGGCGTCGGCCCGCGCATGTCCGAACAGATCGTCGCCTTCTTCAAAGAAAAGCACAACGCCAAGGTGCTCGATCAGCTGCTGGCGATGATGGACCTGATCGTGCCGGAGGCTTCCGTCGAGGGCGGCAAGCTCGAAGGCGCGAAGTTCGTGTTCACCGGCGGACTCGAGACCATGAGCCGAGACAAGGCGAAGAGGCTGGTCGAGGCTGCGGGCGGGAAGGTCGTAGGGAGCGTGTCGAAAGCGACCAGCTATGTCGTAGTGGGGGACAAGCCGGGGTCGAAGCTGAAGAAGGCGGAGGAGTTGGGAATCACTGTGGTGGATGAGGAGGGGTTTAGGGGGTTGGTGGGGTAGGGGGCCACCAGATCGGGCAGCGATTCAGGCCAACAAAGCCTCATTCTGAGAATCGTCAGGAGATGAGGGCCTGCTCCGGGTGTGGACAGACGCTCTTTGAGCGGAGCACCGCCTGCCTAGACGATTCGATCGAAGGCGAGCACGCCGTTGGTGACCGTGCCGGCCGCATCTCATCCGAGTGAAGTGCGGCCTGTTTCTTCTCGGGATTGCTAACCGCAATATTTCCATGCATAGACCTAGCTGTATCTATCTGAGCACTAAGGGTTAGTTCAATATGGTATTCCATAATATGTTAGAGATCATGCGGGGAGAATAAGAGTGTGCTCGCCACGCCGACCTGAGCCGGGCTAATTCCGTGACACCTCGGCCTGCTCGCTCGAGCTTTGTCTGGGCCGGCGATGCTTTGTTCTGGAGTGGATAATACTGGCTATTCTTGGAGTCAATATGTCGATTCGATCGAAGGCGAGCACGCCATTGGTGGCCGTGCCGGCCGCATTTCATCCGAGTGAAGTGGTCCAGATTGCGTAGAGATTCCTGGATACGAAAGACAAGATTCCATGTTGACTTGACACAGGCTCGCCTTGGGTGGTACGGTCAAGCTGCGTTGGACCCTTGAGAGGTGAGTTTGGTTGACGGCCACCGTGCAATGAGGAGCAATGGCTATGGAAGTATATGAATTACTGAGTCGGGCGCTAAAAGAGTTGGAGCGCGCTGACCTCCCCCCGGAGCTGCGACCGGTTGGTTTTAAGATGGCTGTTGAGCTGATGAGCCGAGAGGCTCTAGTGAATAGAGGTACCGGGGGTGGGGTGAGGGACGTAACTGGTGATGTGGCTAGGGATACGGTGAGTCGGATTGCTCAGGCCGTCGGGATGGAGGTCTCACGTGTCGAGGAGGTCTACGACGCGTCCGACGGAGAGCTCGCGGTAGTTGTCGGAAGTGGGAGGCTTGCGAAGAGCAATTCGGGAGCGAGTAGGCAGCTGGCAATTCTGGTTGCGGGCGGTCGCCAGCTTGGAGGCCTTGAGGAGTGGACCCGTGTGGACAGCCTTAGGGAGGTGTGTGAACACTTCGGAAGGTACGACCAGGCGAACTTCGCAGCCACGATCCGAGGAATGGAGAAGTGGTTTGGCTTCAAAGGCAGCGGCAGAAGCCGAGAGATCAAGATGAACAGGCCTGGAACAGAGGAGTTGTCTGGTCTTCTTCGGGATCTCACGGAAGGCGACCAGTTGTAGTTGGCGTGGTTCTTGAGGGCGCACGTGAGCATCCCGCAGTTGGCCGCGCTGAGCTGAGGCCTAGTAATTGTGGAGGAGAGAAATGAAGGATCTTGAGAAGGCACTGGAAGTAGCGGCTGCGATGGCAAAGAAGGTACCCGAAAACCTCCAAGAGGCCGCATTCAATCGAGCGCTGGATGAACTGCTCGGGAAGGAAAAGGTCGGTGGAGGTTCGGGCGGGGCGGAAGAGAGAGACGGAGGATCGAGCGCGGAGCCGTCGAAGTCGGACTACGAGTCGTTCTTCAGTAGCGTTGACTCTTCCGAGAGGCCGAGTCGTTGTTTGTTCCGCATTGTGGCCTGGCTCTACCTCCAGCATGGAGTTTTCCCCATCCAAGTGGAGGACCTCCGCTGCATTGCTGAGGACACCGGTCTCACGATACCTGAGCGCCCCGACATGACGATGCGCCAAGCTCGAAAGGGGGGAAAGAGTTTGTTCAGAAGGCAAGGCAAAGGCTACCGACTGACTGTCAATGGCGAAGCCTTCATCAAGGAGACCTACAAGGTACTGAAGGGGAAGAAGCCGCGCCAAAGTAAGGACAACAAGGAATGATCAGGCGGCTATCTGACACGTGGGAGGCCCGTTGAGCAATCCAACCTCGACGGAGTTTCTTGAAGTGCTCGCTCGCCAAGCGAGGTTGACCCAGACCGATCGAGCAGTCGGGCTGTTGTGGTGGGGCCAGTTGGTCGGCGGTAGGAGTTCGATGACCGCAGCTGAGATCGGAGAGGCGATGGAGGACGCAGGGTACGCACGTCAGAACCTCACGCGGTTGAAGGAAAACCTCACCAGAAGTCCACTCACGGCAAAGGCCAAGAGAGGCGCCTTTCGAATTCGGACAAACTCACTACAGGAGATCGAGCAGAAGTTCGGTACGTATCTGCAGGTAAGGCCACTCAAACCAAGCGACTCAGTGCTTCCGCGTGAGCTGTTCGATGGGACGCGCGGTTACCTGGAGCGGGTCGTGGCTCAGATCAACGGAAGTTACGACGGAGGCCTCTACGATTGTTGCGCCGTCATGTGTCGCAGACTGCTGGAAACGCTCGTAATAGAACTCTACGAGCATCTTGGGAGGCAAGCAGAGCTAAGGGGAAGCGACGGCAACTATCTGATGTTCTCAGCGCTCCTAGCGATTCTCGAGAGAGACAAGACGATCTCGCCAGGCCGAAATACCTCCAAAGGTCTGAGGGACTGCAAGAGGCTGGGAGATCAATCTGCTCACAACCGCCGATTCAATGCACGAAAGAACGACATCGACAGGGTTCGCGATGGAGTTCGACTCGCTTCGGAGGAGCTTCTGCACCTGGCAGGCATGGTCTGAACGCCCAGTGAGACGAGCCGAGCACGTAAGCTTAGAGCCTGTTTTGGGGAAATGGAAAGGAGAATGAAATGGCTGACACACGGTTGAGGATCGATCTTGCGGAGAGGGCGGTTGAGGTGGAGGGTACCGAGGAGTTTGTACGCATGATCTACGCTGACTACAAGGAGCTGCTGACGGATGTCACATCGACAAGGCGAAAGAGCGCTCCTGCCGACCAGCGTCGAACGGTATCCAAGGGCGCCGACGCACAAAGGTCAACGAAGAGGAGCGCGCGGAAGGGCAGTGGCAAGCCCGCTCTGGTACAAGACCTGGACCTGTCAGCTTCAGGCTCCAGACCCAGACTCCGGGACTTCTACAGCAAATACGCTCCTACGACGAACTTTGAGCGGAATCTCATATTCGCGTACTGGCTACAGCAGCTGGCGAAGATTGAGGCGATCTCGGTCGACCATATCTTCACCTGCTATCGCGACATCCCGGGCCTCAAGGTACCTTCCGCATTGCGGCAGAGCCTGATTGACACTGCAGCCAGAAAGGGCTGGCTCGACACTGCTTCCACCGATGGTATTGAAGTGACGATTCCGGGGATCAACTACTTGGAGCACGATTTGGCTATTGCTGAGGGATCCTAAGGCCCCCCAATAGAGGTGCCACCCATTTCTCGGAACGTGCACAGTTTCCTGTGCAAGTCCGGCTCACGGTGAGCACCGTTGAGGCTAGTATGAGGCGTTGATGGATGGACTGAGCGACTTTTGGTGGGAGAAAAGGGGACAGGCACCCTTTGGGGAGAAAGGCACCCGGAGCGATCAGGTGTCTATCCCTTTTCCCTGCCCGGCGCTAGGCCGCCCGTCGGGCGGTCAGCACTGCGGATCCGTCCGGAAGCGGAGGAGTTTCGGCGTCAAGGTATCTACACAGCTGGTCGTACGCCGGCGTTGGAAGCTCAGCCGATGCCGCGAGGACGCGGAGCTCCTTGGCGATCACTCGCCACTCGTCTCGGGCTTCAAGGGCGTGGCCGACCTTGATCGCGGTGGTCTCGCTTGCGAGCATCCGCTTCATAATCGATTGCAGGACGGACTCGGGCAGCCACTGGAAGACCCGGTGAGCGGCTGGCGTGATCGGCACTTCAAGGCGGTTCAGGCAAGCGTAGAGCTCGCGAATGGCTCGGAGCATCAGCAGGACTCCGTCAGGGGTGCGGGCGAGACGGCGGTGGTCGCCGGCGGCCAGGTAGAAGGCGTTGGCCGTGGGCGAGACCTCGGCCGCGTGGGTTTTGAGCCAGGCGTCCACGTTGGCGCTGGTCGCAGTCGGGAATCCGGCGCTGCTGAGGGTGTCGGCAATGGCTCGCAGCCGCGGCGTTCGTCCCCCGTTGAGCTCTCCAAGGGTGGTGGGTTGTTCCCGTCGCGACAGGATGAGGTAGCGGATGCGGTCACGCGCATGAACGGCTGCGGCACCCGGAAATCCGAGAAGAACTCGCTCGGGGCCGAGCGCGTCGACGAGCTCCCCCGGGCCGGATGCGTTGTTCCCAAGGAACAGGACGTTCCGGCAATCGCTGCGCCCCAGGGCGGGCAGCACCTCGCCGACCCGGTGCCGCGGCAGGACGACCAGCACGAGGTCAAAGACGTCGGCCGGGTCTAGAACCTCGATCGCAGGCACGCGAACGTCTAGCGCGTGGCCCGACTTGCCTTCCGTCAGTTCGATGCCATGGCTTTGGATGCGAGCAAGCCGCTCGCCCCGCGCCAGAATAGTGACTTCCTGCCGGGACTCGGTGAGCAGTGCAGCGTAGAGGCTGCCGAGGCAGCCTGCGCCGTATACGAGGATCCTCATCGTGAAAACCTCTCCGAGTCAGTGTACGGGCCGGTCCAATCGGCGCACACCGTCCAGAGGGGTGGCGCCCCCCCAGATAGAGGTGCCACCCGTTTCCTGAGGGCGCCCTGTGCGCCCAATCCAGAGGAGGCTGGCACCTCTTAGGGGACACCTCTTAGGGCAGGGCTGTGAGAAACTAGCCGGGCGTGCAACTGTCGAGCATTGTCTCTCTTGCGGACCGGTTTGTTCCGGGCCACCTGAAAGCGGGCAGCGAGGAGTTCCGTCGAGGACGGATTCTGGTCCTCCTGTCGTTCTGTGGGTTCGTCTGGGGTCCCGTGTTCGCACTCGTGTTTGTCTTGGTGGGTGCCTCGCTCGAAGTAGCGACCGCGCTGCTCCTCTCCGGGTTCACGATCGCCGCCATCCCCTTGATTCTCCGGACGAGTGGAAGTCTCTCGATGTCCGCCAATGTTCTGTTCGCGACCCTTTTTGCAACCGTTGTCGGAGTCAGCGTAGTCAGAGGCGGCTATCCAGTCTCGGCGTTGATGTGGAGCATCTCCGTTCCGATGCTGGCGGTGTTCCTCGGGCAGCGGAGAGCGGCCGGCGTCTGGCTGCTGGCGGTCGCTGGCAAGTACGCGATTCTCGGATAGCTGACGCTCTCCGGGCGCGGCCTGCCGGTTCGGCTGAGCTCGATTCAGGAACGCTGGATAGATCTGTTCGGCCTAGTGGCGTTTCTTCTCCTGCTGCTGACGATCTCCATCATCTACGAAACCCAGAGGCGCAGCGCTCTCCTCGCGATGGAGAGAGCCGACCGCGCGAAGTCCGAGTTTCTTGCGCGGATGAGTCATGAGATCCAGAAACCCTTGAATGGCATCGTCGAAACGTCGGGCCGACTCTTGGAGACCAGTCTCACCCCCGGCCAGCGCGAGCACGTGACTGGAGTCAATACCGCGGCCAGTTCGATGCTCGAGCTGATCTACGATGTTGAATCCGACACCGAGCTGCCCTCATAGAGGTGCCCCCACTAAGAGGTGCTAGGTGAGATGAGTCGGTCGAACGCTCACGAGGACCGAAGAACCGGCGCAGTGCCGTCTCGGTCGTCGGCGCTCGCCGGCGTACCGTCACCTCACCCGCCTCCACAGTTTCTTGTGCAATAGGCGCTCTGACTTCTCGGTAGCTCCGGTCGGCTTTGGAACCGGGGACTAGGCCGTCGGCTCGAGCGACTCGCGCCGGGGCCGTTTCAGTCGACCACATCGTCTACGGTGCGCATGCCGTAGACCGGCGGGATGCCGGAGCGCAGCGGCGCGGCGAGGCTGGGGCTGTCGATCAGCAGCCGGCCGTCTTCGAGATAGCTCTCGCCGCGCAGCTCTTGGGCCCAGGCGATGATGGCCGTCCATGGTCGGAACCTCGAGGCCGAGCTCCTGGGCCATCCACTTGGCGATGCAGACGCCATAGGAGATGTCGTCGTTGAAGAAGCGGTGGTCGGTGTCGATCTCCCAGCGGCCGCCCGCTTTCGCGGCCCCAGCCACCGCTTCCCCCACCCTGACCTAAGATGACGATGCTAAGTACGATAACTGTCTACGAGATCGGGGCAAGACCGAGGTGCCACCCACTTCTTGAGAACTGTCCACCATTCGATGGTCTTGTCGTCGGCGGGGAAGTAGAGGTCATTGAGATGACTCCACGAGCGCTTTGATGACCTTGAGCATTTTGCGCTCCATCACGAACGATATGGGCTCTATCAGCAACTGACCTCCCATAAGCTTGGAGCGGAAATCGTTATTGTGGTGGTAGCGAGTTCGGGAGAGGAGTTTTGTGGTCCCGTCTGGCTGCTTGAGGAGGAGGAAAGCCCAGGTGGTCGAGAGCACCGCGCTGTCATCCGATTCAGCGGGATTGCCGTGCAACACGAGAGTCGTAGGTTTCTCGACGATGGCTACGGTCATCGGCGGCGCCTCCACGTGCATCTTGATCGGG